>JAFGFV010000407.1 GCA_016930895.1 Spirochaetales bacterium
CTCGGGCAGCATCGGCCTGCTGTTTCCGCCCAGCCTGCCGATCATCCTCTACGGGGTGATCGCCCAGATCAACATCCTGCACATGTTCGTCGGGGGAATCCTGCCGGGGGTGCTGATGGTTCTGGCCCTCTGCGTCTTCGGAGTGCTCGCGGCCCTGAAGAACAAGGTCGAGCGGGTCCCCTTCGAGCTGCGGGAGGCCTGGGGCGCGCTCAGGGAGTCGTGGCTGGAGATCCTGCTCCCGGTGATCATCCTGGTCGGGTACTTCGCCGGGCTCACGACCCTGGTCGAGACCGGGGCCATCGCCGTGCTGTACGCCCTGCTCGTGGAAGTGGCCGTGCACCGGGACCTGCGCCTGCGGGATCTGCCGCGGGTCTTCATGAAGTGTATCCCGATCGTGGGCGGAGTGCTGATCATCCTGGCCGCGGCCAAGGGTCTGTCCTACTACATCGTGGACGCGGAAGTCCCGGTGCGGCTGAGCGCGTGGGTGCAGCAGAACATCCAGTCCAAGTACGTGTTCCTGATCCTGCTGAACCTGGGCCTGCTCGTCACCGGCTGCCTGATGGACATCTTTTCCGCCATCCTGGTGGTGGTCCCGCTGATCATCCCCCTGGGGGCCGCCTTCGGCGTCCACCCGGTGCACCTGGGGGTCATCTTCCTGGCCAACCTCGGGGTGGGCTACCTGACTCCGCCGGTCGGGCTGAACCTGTTCCTGGCGGCCTACCGCTTCGAGGAGCCCCTGGTCAAGATCTACCGCGATGTCATCCCGTTCTTCCTGGTCCTGCTCGGGGTCGTCCTGTTGGTCACGTACGTGCCCTGGTTCTCCACCGGGCTGCTGACCCTGTTCCACCTGCGATAAGGGACGCGGGGGAGCGGAGCGGGGGAAGCGGAGGGAGCGCCACATGATGCCAGCCATGCCGCCCATGCCAGCCATGCACGGTCGTTTCGATACCGGAGATTGGGCGCTGAACCGGGCCGCCGAGGTGGCCATCCGGGAATGCCTGGCGGTCCGCCCGGAGGAGCGGGTGCTCATCGTGACCAACCCCTACTCCGATGTCATGGCGATCTCTGAAGCCCTCTACAACGCCGTGCTCGACGCGGAGGGAAGGCCGACCCTGCTGGTCCAGCCTCTCAAGGCCCAGCTGGACTTCGCCGACGAGGCGGTGTACGCCGCGATCGCCTCCAACCCGGACGTGGTCATCTCCATGAGCGAGGAGAAGCTGGGGAAGGACCGCCAGGGAATCCGCGCCCCGTACCACGCCGGCGGCAAGGAGTACGACAGCCTGTTTCACCTGCTCCTGTACGGAAAGAAGAGCCTGCGGGCCTTCTGGTCGCCCCGGGTCACCCGGGAGATCTTTGCCCGGGCGGTAGCCATCGACTACGCCGAGCTCAAGCGCCGCTGCGCCGCGCTCAAGCCCGTGCTCGACCGGGCCGAAGCCGTGACCGTGACGAGCGGCCCGGCTGCTGCGGGCGCTGCCGCGGACGGCGACCTTGCCGCGGACGGCGACCGTGCCGCGGGTACGAACCTCTGGATCGGGCTGGCGGGCCGCCAGGCCATGGTCGACGACGGGGACTTCGGCCGCCCCGGCAGCGGAGGCAACCTCCCGGCCGGGGAGGTGTTCATCTCCCCCGAGCTGGGCACCGCCCGGGGGAGGATCTGTTTCGACGGCAGCGTCGCCGCCGCCGACGGCGTCATCCTGCCACGCGCGCCCATCGAAGTCGCCGTGGAGGACGGCTTCGTGGTCGAGATCCGCGGGGCGGAGGAGGCGCAAACCCTGCGCCGCAGCCTGCGCCAAGGAGAAGAAAGGGCCCTGGCCATGGAGCAGGAGGGCGCCCTGCCGGCCGGGCAAGGGGCGGTCTATGCCCGAAACGCGTACAACCTGGGAGAGCTCGGCATCGGCCTCAACCCCGCCGCCGGCATCGTGGGCAACGTGATCAACGACGAAAAGGCCTACGGCACCTGCCACATCGCCATTGGGCACAACTACGACGAGGACGCGCCGGCCCTGATTCACCTGGACGGGCTGATCCGCAACCCCACGATTCGCGCGCTCCTGCCGGGCGGCAGGGAAGTCACGATCATGGAAAACGGCGCCCTGGCGGCCGAGCTGGAGCGCGGCGCGAGGTAGGGGGCGCGGTGTCGCCGGTCGGGGGTGCAGCCGCTTGCAGCCGCTCGGGGGTGCAGCCGCTCAGCCGGGGCCGAATTGACCTGAGTCCCTGGGGTAGGCGCCTCGAGGGTTCAGAATTTCCGGAGAATTTGAACTCGCCACTTTAAATTCGCGGGTTTTCGCCATTGCGCGGACCCCCATGCCGGGCAGACAAGAAAAGCTCTCACATACGGCCATGGCGCCCGTCGTCGCCCCGCCGTGAGCTGTCGGCGGTGAACCCGCTGCCCAGCCCCTCCTCCGCCGTTTCCGCGGGAGCTAGGCCGGCCTTGGCCCCTACCCAGCCACGCGAAGCGGCCAACACCAGCGCGGCGCCATAGCAGATGCCGGCCAGCCACAGCACCCGGGAGATCCCCCAAGCCATCGCCACCGGAACGGCCAGGATCGAGGCCACCACCGAGGCGATCCCGTTGGCCGCCCACAGGAAAGACAGCTCTCCGGGACCGCCCCCGAAGCAGCGCAGGGCTGTGGGGAAGGGGACGCCCAGCAGAAACCCGACCGGAAGCAGGAGCGCGATCGCGCCGCCCCACTGC
>JAFGFV010000408.1 GCA_016930895.1 Spirochaetales bacterium
TGAATCGTGGAGACCAGGGCGCCCTGGATGCGCCCTGCGGATAAAAACCTGCTTAGGAGGTTCGTATGAAGAGTTCGAGGGGAGCGCTTACCGGGCTTCTGGTCTGCTCGCTCCTGCTCGCCGGGACGGCACTGTTCGCCGCCGGCGGCCAGGAGGAGGGGGCCGGAGCGGCACCGGAGCTGGTGATGATGCACGACAAGGGCGGGAACCCCAACTACCAGCCCTTCTACGAGGCGATGGGCGAACAGGCCATGGCGAAGGTCGGCATCGGATTTACCCCCACGCCGTATCCGACCACGGACGTGTTCATCTCCGCGGTCCGGGCCGCCCTGCCCACCAAGCAGGCCCCGGACCTGTTCTCCTGGTGGTCCACCTACCGGATGAAGGACCTGATCGATCAGGGCCTGGTGGCCGAGACGACCGATCTGTGGGACAAGCACAAGGCGGAGTACTCCCAGGGCCTGCGGGACGCCTTCACCTTCGGCGGCAAGGTCTACGGTTTTGCCTACGTGGTGGAGTACTGGGGGGTCTGGTACAACAAGGAGGTCTTCGCCAAGTACAACCTGTCGGTGCCCACGACCTGGGCCCAGTTCCTCGAGGTCTGCGACACGCTGAAGAAAAACGGGGTGACCCCGATGCAGCAGACCGTGCAGGCGCGCTGGCCGACCTTCATCACCTTCGAGGAGTTGGTCGGCCGGGAGGACCCGGACCTGTACGTGGACCTGTGCGAGGGCCGGGCCAAGTACAGCGATCCTCGGGTCAAGAAGGCCTTCGCCGTCTGGGCCGACCTGATCGCCAAGGGCTACTTCACCGATCCCTCCACCGATCTGTTCTCCGACGCCCCCAGGCTGTTCAATCAGGGGCAGCTGGCCATGGTGCCCTGCGGCTCGTGGTACATGACGGTGCTGACCACCAACGGCGTCCCGGAGGACAAGATCGGCATCTTCGTGATGCCCCCGCACAACCCGTCGGCCGGGAAGGTGGCTATCCTGGAGGCTTCGCCGATCCTGATTGCCAAGAACTCCCCTAATCTCGAGGCGGCCAAGAAGGTGGCCGACTATTGGATGGGAGCGGAAGGCAACGCCTTCTACGCCGAGCTGGTGGGCCAGTACCCGGCCAACTCCAAGGCCGACACCAGCTACCTGGCCAAGGTTCGGGTGGACTTCCGCAAGACCTTGGTGGACGAGAACTACCGGATCCTGAACCGCTACTGGGAGGCCACTCCGACCCCGATCTGCGAGCAGGCGGTGGACAAGTTCGCCGAGTTCATCCTGAATCCGGGCTCGGTGGACAAGGTGCTGGCGGATCTGGACAGGATCGCCGACGAGTACTGGTCGAAGAACTAGTACAGGCGACTGGCTCGGAAGACTGTCGGCGTCCCGGGGCCTTGCCTCGTACCGGTGAGGTCCCGGGGGCGCCGTTCTCATGCGGAAGGGGAGCAAGGGCTTGAAGAAAGGCGAGCTGACCGTAAGCTATCTGTTCGTGCTGCCCGCCCTGGTGCTGGTGGTGGTGCTCCTGCTGGTGCCGATGGCGCAGAACGTCTACTACAGCTTCTTCGAGTGGGACGGGCTGGGCGAGCCCGTGTTCAACGGGATCTCCAACTACACCCGCCTGGTGGTGGACCAGGACTTCCTGGTCTCGATGCGCAACACCCTGATCTGGGTGGTGTTCACCCTTCTCTTTCCGGTGCTGGGCGGTTTGCTGGTGGCGGTGTTCGTGGAGGGGCTGATCGGCGAGCGCTTCTTCAAGTCGATCTTCTTTATCCCGCTGACTATCTCCTTCGTGGCCACCGGGATCATCTGGAGCTACATGTTTTCCAAGGAGCTGGGGGTGCTCAACAATCTGTTCGCGCTGGTGGGTCTTCCTCTCAAGCCCTCCTGGCTCACCGCCGTGCCTCTGAACACCTTCGCCATGCTCATCGCCTGGACCTGGCAGCAGCTGGGCACCAACATGGTGCTCTTTCTCATGGGGCTGTCGACCATCCCGGTGGAGCCGATCGAGGCTTCGATCCTCGACGGGGCCGGGGCCTTCCAGACTTTCGTGCACATCAAGCTCCCCATGCTGCGGCCCATCACCACGGTGGTCATCACCATGGCCATGGTCAACTCCTTCAAGGCTTTCGACATCATCTACGTGATGACCCGCGGCGGCCCGTACCACTCCTCCGAGACCCTGGCGGTCACCATGTTCCGGGAGACCTTCACGCTGTTCCACATGGGCTACGGGGCGGCGATCGCCGTGGTCCTGTCGATCATCGTCATCGCGGTGTCGGCGCTGTACATCCGGCGGATGGCCAACAAGGACCTGCTGTACTACTAGGACCAGGGGAGGATGCGGCAATGAGAGGACATGCGCGGAAGATTCCCACCTACGTGATCCTGATCGTGCTGGTGCTGTTGTGGGTGCTGCCCGTGTGGACCACCTTCCTGGTTTCTTTCAAGAGCTCCGAGGACTTCGTTTCGCAGAAGTTCTATGAGCTGCCCACCAGGGTCTCGTTCGTGGACAACCTCAAGAACGTGCTCAAGATCTACCGGCTCCACGAGCACTTCCTGAACTCCGTGCTGTACGCGGTGGCCGGGGCCGCCATCGCCATCGCCGTGGCATCCCTGGCGGGCTTCAGCCTCGTGCGCCTCAAGCCGCCGCTGTTCTTCCTGCTGTTCCTGATCATCTACTCCGGGACCCTCTTCCCCTTTCAGATGTACCTGATCCCGGTGTATCGCCTGTACAACGTGCTCGGGCTATACAACACCCGCGCGGGGCTGATCCTGATCTACGGGGCGATCTGCACCCCCTTCGCCCTGTTCGTGTACCGGGGGTTCTACACCACCATTCCCAAAGAGATCGAGGATGCCGCCAAGATCGACGGCTGCGGGCCGGCGCGGACCTTCTTCGCGATCTTCCTGCCTCAGTCCCTGCCTCCCACGGCGGTGGTGGCCCTGTTCCAGATGACCTGGATCTGGAACGACCTGCTCTTCGGCATGGTCCTGTCCCGGACCCAGAACATCCGGCCCATCATGGTGGCCCTGGCCACGATGTCCGGCTACGGGGGCGGCAACATCCCCTACATCATGACCGCCGTAGTCCTGACCGCTATTCCCACCATCCTGCTGTTCGTGCTGCTGCAGAAGTATTTCATCAAGGGCATGACCCTGTCGGTGGCCGGGGGATGAGCGAAACCACGGGGAGGGGTGCAGGCTACTGCCGGTAGCGGCCCAGCTCCCGGAAGGCACGGATGCAGGCCCGATAGTTCTCCTGGCTCATCCCGATGGAGCTGTACTCCTCCACGTAGCCGATCAGCCCGCCGTCGTAGCTGCCCAGGTGCTCCACCAGGGATGCCACGTCCGCGTAGATCTGCTCCACCGTTCCGGAGATGGCGGTGGTCTGGTAGCTCACCGGGCAGACGAAGCACACCCGGCCGCCGAAGCTCCTGCCCAACTCGGCGATGTCGTAGAGGTTCGGCTGGCTCAGGTTCAGCATGTCCACGCCGATCTCGATCAGCTCGGGAACCAGCTCTCGGACGTAGCCGCAGCTGTGGAAGTAGACCTCGAGACCCAGCTCGTGGGCCAGGGTGAACTGGCGGCGGTAGCGCTCCCGGAAGTGCCGGCGCCAGAGCTCGGGGGACAGGATCAGGTTCTCCTGGGTGCCCCAATCGTCGTAGAAGGCCACTCCGTGGAAGCCCCGTCCCGGCAGGCGCCGGATCACCTCCTCCTCGAAGCCGAAGACGCGGTCGGCCAGGAGGGAGATCTCGGGACGCTCTTCGACCAGGTCCACCAGCAGGTTGGCGAAACCGCGCAGGAAGCTCATCACGGTAAAGCCGGTGAGCACCAGGCTGGCCAGATAGTAACGCTCGCCGTACTCGCGCATGATTCCGGGAACGTGGGCGAAGCGCTCCGGGTCATCGGGATCCGGCATCTCCAGCGACGGCAGGCGGGACCACTCCGGGAGCAGTGGTTCCCGGGGCTGACCCATGGTGCGGTCGAGTTTCTCCCAGGAGAAGCCCCACTCCGAGCGGTCCTCCGCGGCCCCCATGAAGTGGCGCACCACGTCCACGACCACGATGTCCGACTGCTCCTTGTCCTGGTTGAAGAACAGGAGGGGAACGTAGTCGGGCCCCCGCCGGTGAATGGCCCGCCGGACCTGCCCGCACCGTCCCTTTTCCGTCGGTGTGCTCACCTCGACAATCCCCCGTGCCTCCCCTTGTACCATTCCTGGATGGGCCGCGTCCAGCCGACCCACAGCAACCCGCTCCGAAGAGGTACCGCGGGGCAAATTTTTTGCAACAATGTTGCAAGTACTCGGCCAGCCGTGATAGGCTGTGCGCGCCATGGACGCTACGGAGCTGCTGCGTCAGCACGGGCAACGGGTCACCCCCGTGAGGGTGCAGGTGCTGGAGGCCCTCTTCCGCATGGGCCGTCCGGTTTCACCAGCCCAGCTGGCCGAGATCCCCCAGCTGCGGGGCTGCGATCGGGTGACCCTGTACCGCACCCTCAACCGTCTGCGCGTGGCAAGGCTGGTGCACGCGGTGGAGGGGATCGACGGCGCCTGGCGCTATTGCGCCCATCCCCCGGACACCCGGGGCTGCCCGGGGGACCATCCGCACTTCCTGTGCCTGAGCTGTGGACGCATGACCTGCCTGATCGGACAGAGGCTTCCGCACGTCGAGGTCCCGCCCGGGGTGCAGGTGGAGGGCAAGCAGCTCGTGGTATACGGGCGCTGCGCGGAGTGCGCCCGGGCCGGGAAGGGGTCTGCTCCCAGCGACCCCGGGCCGTCGGAGCCCCCGGGGCATAGGGAGGCCGGACCATGAGCGTGCGGCAGGCCGGAGGGAGCCTGAGTCTGCCAAGCAGCCTGAGTCTGCCAAGCAGCCTGAGGCTTGTGCACAGCCCGGCGGGGCATCCGGCGCCGGTCCCCGCCCTGAGCCTGAGCGAGGTCACGGTCCGTTACGGAAGCCGCGAAGCCCTGCGGGGCCTGACCGTGAGGATCGAGCGGGGACAGTTCGTCCTCGTTACCGGCCCCAGCGGGTGTGGAAAGAGCACCCTGGCCCTGGCGGCCTGCGGGCTGATTCCCCACGCTCAGGGGGCCCAGCTGGAGGGGATGGTGTCGCTGTTCGGGTGCGACACGCGTTCCCGTCCGGTCCACACCCTGGCGGGCCAGGTGGGGATCGTGTTCCAGGACCCTGCGGCTCAGCTGTTCCACGGAGTGGTGGAGGAGGAGATCGCCTTTGCACCCCGGAACCTCGGGCTTCCTGATCCTGCGGTAGCCCAACGGGTGGCCTGGGCCATGGACGCGGTCGGCATTCAGCACCTGGCGGGCCGCCTGACCCAGAGCCTCTCCGCCGGAGAGCGGCAGCGGTTGGCCGTGGCCGCGGCGCTCAGCCTCCGGCCCCGGGTCCTGGTGCTCGACGAACCCACGGCCAACCTGGACTGGCAGGGGGTCGAGCTGCTGGTAGCCACGCTCAGCCGCCTGCACCGGGAGCAGGGGCTCACGGTCCTGGTGATCGAGCACCGGCTGTCGGCTTTCTGCCCGATCGCCGAGCGGGTGCTGATCCTCAAAGACGGGCGCCTGGTCGCCGACGGCCCTCCCCAGAAGGTGTTCGGGGCCCGCAGGCGCCTCGTACAGCTGGGACTGCGGTTTCCCCGCCCGTACGTGCCCGATGCGTTGGAGCATTACCTGCCCCGGGGCGTCGATCCCGGCCGCCGTACCGTGGCGCCGCTGGCGGCCCTCCAAGGGGTCAGCGCGGGCTACGGTCGCCGGCGGGTGCTGCATGAGGTGGATCTCGCCCTGTATCCGGGGGAGTTCGCCGCCCTGGTCGGTCGAAACGGGGCGGGCAAGAGCACCCTGGCCCGGGTGTTGGCGGGGATGATCCGCCCGCGGCGGGGCAAGGTCCGCTGGGAGCGCTCTCTAAGGCGGCTGCCACTGGGCCGCCGGGTGGGGTTTCTGTTTCAGAACGCCGCGGGCCAGCTCCTGATGGACACGGTGGGAGAGGAGGTGGCCTTTGCCCCCGGGAACCTGGGCCTGGACGCGGAAGGCTGTGCGCACCGAGCCATGAGCTCCGCCGGTCTGCTGGGAATGCAGGACCGGGCGCCGGGAGCGCTGAGCCTCGGAGAGCAGCAGCGCACGGCCCTGGCGGCGGTACTGTCTCCGGGTCCCGCCCTGCTGATCCTCGACGAGCCGACCGTCGGCCAGGACTGGGGACACCTGGAGCGGCTCATGGACCACCTGCGCGGGCTGACGCGCGGGGGTACTTCGGTGCTGCTGATCACCCACGACGACAAGCTGGTGTGCCGCTTCGCGGATCGGATCCTCTGTATAGAGCAGGGCCGCTTGTGCGCAGACGGTCCTCCCCGGTGCGGCCGGCAGAAGGTGGAGAACGAGAGCGAGGTACTGGGAGCATGAAGAGCCGCTGGAGCGTGCGGGAATGGGTGTTCGTCGGGCTGTTCGGAGCCCTGTGGGGAGCGGCGGAGATGACTCTCGGGTCGGTCCTGCACGTGGTCTTTCCACCCCTGACGGACACCTTCTTCGTGGGGCTGATCATGGCCTCCATCGGATGCGTCATCGCCTTGTGCGGGCGCATGTTCGTGCCGCGCCGGGGAAGCATCCTCCTGATCGGGCTGATCACGGCCCTGCTCAAGGCCTTCAGCCTCGGGGGGGTCAAGATGGGCCCGATCATCGGGATCCTGGCCGAAAGCCTGCTCATGGAGCTCGGCCTCCTGGCCATGCGCAGGGACTCCTACGGGGCGTTCGCGGTGGCGGGCCTGCTCGCGGTGAGCTGGAACTTCTTTCATCGCTTTGCCATGATGGGCATCTTCTATGGGGCCGGGTTTTTCGAGATCGCGGAGAGACTGGTCCGTGACGGCAGCGGCCTGCTGGGCATCCGGGAAGAGATGGTGTTCGTCATCCTGGGCGTGCTGCTCGCGATCCGCATGGCCGCCGGGGCTGCTGCCGGCGTGGCCGCTCGGGCCCTGGCGGGACGAATCCAGCGGAGGCTGGGTCGTGGCCGGGAGTAGAGGGCTGTTCGGGCTGCGCCTGGCGGCCACCGTCGCCTGCCTGGCCGCCCTGTCGTTCCTGAAGGGGCCGTGGCTGCTCCTCCCGGCGGGCGCCCTGATCGCAGCCAACCGGCTCTTCAACCCCGACGGGTTGGCCCTTCTGGGCAGGCTGCGCACCTGGCTGTTCCTGCTGTCGGCGCCGGTGATCGGGGCCGTAGTGCTCGGCCCGCGGGATCTGACCCTGGGCGTCCTGCACCTGTCGCGGGAGGGCCTGGCCTTGGGGCTGGCCATGTCCGGGCGGGCCCTGTGTCTGCTCCTGGCGTTCCAAGTCGCCCTGGGCGGCCTGTCGGTGAGCCGTCTCATCGGGGTGTTCCACTCCCGGGGCCTGAA
>JAFGFV010000409.1 GCA_016930895.1 Spirochaetales bacterium
CAAACGCTGCCGTTCCCGCAGGTTGCCGTGGGGGTTGAACAGGGTGGCCCCGCCTCCGCCCAGATCGATCAGGTAGGTGGTCCCTGCCGGACGGGACGGGGCGAGGGGCCGCACCCGCACGGGAAACGAGGCCCGGCAGCGGGCGTAGCGTCGGCGTTGCAGCCGGGTGATCCGCTCGCTGTGATCCAGCTGGACGAGCGGGCCACGGACCCCTCGCACCCGGCTCGGAAAGCCGTAGATGCCGTCGGAGCGGGGGAAGAACAACTGCACCGACTCCCCCGGGCCCGGTGGCTCGTCGCCTGGATCCATCCTGACCACGAGCGCCCGAGGCCTTGCGGCCACCAGTCGGGCGTGTCCGCTTCCCCGGCTGCCCTCCCGCAGGTACATGGGCAGGCCCGGCTCCTCGAGCTCGGCGGTCGAGTGAATCGGACCGGTACCGTCGAAGCGTCCGAAGTCGAGCTTGTAGCGCAGCGCCGCCACGTCGGACTCCGCGTCGGGGTTCTCCGCCAGGTATCGGCGGCTGGCGCGGTTGAATACCCAGGGTTCCGTGACCAGACGGTGCAGCTGCTCCTCCCCCTCCCGGGCGGAGCGCGCCAGGCCGAGGAGCGTGTCGATCTCCCGCTGGGTGAGCCCCTGCCTGAGGGTCACGGTGGCAAAGGTCTCCCTGGACCGCCGCCGGCGCATCCGAGCGGCGCGGCGGCGCTGGAGCAGGTACAGCAGCACCAGCAGCCCGACAAAGGCCGCAAGGGCCAACCCGAAGATCAGCAGGTCCGTCGCCGTCGGCCTGAAACCGGAGGACAGGCCCTCGAGGAGATGCTGGAGTGCTTCGGTGTTCACGGTGATCATGACCTTCTGCCGTTCTAGTCGAAGCAAGTTGCATGCCAGAACTCGGCCCTGTTGGAGCTTTGGCCCGCAGATTGCTTGGCCGTGGTTGGGCAGCCGCAAGCAGCCGGGGCCAGCGAGGCTCCGGAGGAATGTAAAAACTACCCAGGCCCGGGAGGGGCGCCGGTAAGGCTTACACAGGGGGCAGCGGCCCGGACTAAAAGGGGGAACGATGAGAGGCACCAGAGGACTCCTGGGCGGCGGCAGAAGGGGCGGCGGCCCCGTGCGTCAAATTCGCAGGGTGCGGGAGATCGCCGGCATCCTGCTCAAGTACGGTCTGGGTGAGCTGGCCGCCATGCTGCTGACCAGCCCGCGTTTTCGCTTCATGGGGCGGCTTCTTTCCAGGAAGAACCGAAAGGTCGCCCGGGAGCTCGACCGCTGGCAGCGCATCCGCCGCGCCCTCGAGGAGCTGGGCCCCACCTTCATCAAGCTCGGGCAAATTCTGTCCAGCCGCCGGGACCTCCTCCCGGAAGGCCTCGTCCGGGAGCTTTCGAAACTTCAGGACGAGGTCCCACCGTTCCCCTTCCCCCTGGTTCGCAAGATCATCGAGGAGGAAACAGGCCGACCAGCGGCCGAGGTCTTTCCAGGGCTCGAGCCCCGGCCGGAGGCTTCCGCCTCCATCGCCCAGGTCCATCGCGCGCGCCTGGAGGACGGCTCGCAAGTGGCGGTCAAGGTGCGCAGACCGGACATCCAGGAGCAGATCGAGGTGGACATCCAGATCCTCGAGCGGGTGGCGGATCTGGCCGAGCGCACCCTGCCCGCCGCCCGGCTGTTCAACCCCAGGCGGGTGGTTCAGGAGTTCAAGCGCCAGATCGGGCGGGAGCTGGATCTGTCGGTGGAGCTTCTGAACATCGAGAAGTTCCGCGCCCTGATGCGGGACCGCAGTGACCTGTACGTCCCCTGCACCTACGACCAGACCAGCTCCGAGGCCGTGCTGGTCATGGAATACGTGCAGGGGCGGCGCCTCGGGGACATCCTGGACGACCCCGGCTCGGTGGAAGACCCGGGACGCATCCCCTCCAGCCTGGCAGACCTGGCCCTGGAGCAGATCTTCGGGCTGGGCTTCTTCCATGCCGATCCGCACGCCGGGAACATCCGGGTGCTGGAGGACGGCAGGATCTGCTACCTCGACTTCGGCATCGTCGGGTTCCTCAGCGAGGGCCAGCGGGAGCTGCTCAACCGCCTGCTGTACGGGATCAGCAAGGGCAACGCCCGGCTCCTGTCCCGTACGCTCCTGCAGCTCACCACCCCGCTTCAGAGCATCGACCCGCGGGCCCTGGAGATCCGGGTCGACGAGCTGCTGGAGACCTACCTGGATCTCCCCCTCCGGCATCTGGACCTGAGCGGGATCTTCACGGACCTGATCGACCTGGTCGTCTCGTTTCGCCTGCAGCTTCCCCAGAACGTCAACCTGATGATCAAGACCCTGGTGCTGCTGGAGGGAATCGGCCGCGCGCTGGACCCGGGATTCATGATGATCGACCGCATCCGGCCCTATGCGGCAGGCTTCTTCCTGCGCCGCTACGCCCCGGGCCGGCTGTTGGAGCGGCTGTCGCTGTTTTCCCTGGACGCGGAGGACCTGCTGGCGGAGCTTCCCATCCGCACCCGGGAAGTGCTCTCCCAGCTTGCCGAGGGCGAGGCCCGGGTGAACATCGACTTCGCGGGCCTGGACCGCTTCTGCTTCGTCCTCGACGCGGTGAGCAATCGACTCGTGTTCGGCCTGATCCTGGCCGCCTTGCTCGTGAGCTCCTCCCTGATCGTGCTGGCCGGGATCGCCCCGAAGTGGCAAGGAATCCCGGTGATCGGCCTGGCGGGCTACCTGATCGCCGCGGCCATGGGCTTCGGCTTCGTGGTCGCCTGGCTGCGCAAGAGCGCCGCCGCGGCTCGCGGGAACCGCCGCGCCCGGCGCGGACGAGGGAACCCGGCCCGATGAGCGGGCAAACCCGGCCCGCTGAACGGGCCACCGACCTTTGGCACGGTTTGTGCTTCACCAATAAATAGAGGAGCGTAATGCGAGAGGAACAACCCAACCGATCCCAGCGGCAGCCCGGCGGCCAGTCCCCCCAGGGTCCCGGGAGCCTGTTCGGCGGGAAAGGACCTTCCCGGCGCCTGATCATCATCCTCCTGTTCCTGGCGCTCATGGTCGTGCCCTGGCTGATCCCCTGGTTGTCCGGGAACCGGAGCCAGCAGGAGATCAGCTACACCACCTTCCGCGGCCAGCTCGAGCAGGGGAACATCCAGCAGGTCACGGTTTCCGGTGAGAAGATCGTGGGCACCTTCCGCGATGCCACCGAGGTTTCCGGGCGGGAAGGTCAGGCGCTGAGCCAGTTCGTGACCTACCTGCCCTCCTTCGGCGATCCCGAGCTCATGCCGCTGCTCGAGTCTCAGGACGTGGAGCTGGTGACCCAGCCCAGCCGGGGCGACAACTGGATGGGCACCCTGTTCGGGTTCCTTCCCATGATTATCCTGATCTGGCTCTTCTACTCCTTCAGCCGGAACATGCGCTCCCAGGGGCAGGGCCTGTTCAACGTGGGCAGGAGCAAGGCCCGCCTGTACCAGCGTTCCCAGCAGTCCACCACCTTCGAGGACGTGGCCGGGATCCGCTCGGCCAAGGAGGAGCTCAAGGAGATCGTGGAGTTCCTCAAGCACCCGGACCGCTTCCGGCAGATCGGGGCCAAAAGCCCCAAGGGGGTGCTGCTTGTCGGACCCCCGGGTTCAGGCAAGACCCTCCTGGCGCGGGCCGTAGCCGGCGAGGCGGAGGTGCCGTTTTTCAGCATCACCGGCTCGGACTTCATGGAGATGTTCGTCGGGGTCGGGGCCTCCCGGGTGCGCAGCCTGTTCCAGGACGCCAAGAAGAACGCCCCCAGCATCATCTTTATCGACGAGCTGGACTCGATCGGTCGCCACCGTGGGGCCGGCCTGGGAGGCGGGCACGACGAGCGGGAGCAGACCCTCAACCAACTGCTCTCCGAGATGGACGGCTTCGAGCCGCAGGAGAGCACGATCGTGATGGCCGCCACCAACCGCCCCGACATCCTGGACCCGGCGCTGCTGCGCCCCGGCCGCTTCGACCGGCGGGTCACCGTGGACCTGCCTACCATGCTGGACCGGGTCGAGATCCTGAAGATTCACGCCCGCGGCAAGCCCCTGGCGGAATCGGTGGACCTGGAAGCGATGGCCCGCAGCACCCCCGGCTTCAGCGGGGCGGACCTTGAGAACCTGCTCAACGAGGCGGCGCTGGTGGCCGCCCGGAGGCGCAAGTCCAAGATCGAAATGGAGGACGTGAACGAGGCCTTCGACAAGATCCTGCTCGGGCTGGAACGCAGCAACATGGCCCTGACCGACGAGGACAAGAGGCTGATCGCCCTCCACGAGAGCGGCCACGCCCTGCTCGCCGCGCTGCTGCCCCACACCGACCCGATCCACAAGGTCACGATCATCCCGCGGGCCCGCTCCATGGGGGTGACCCAGCAGATGCCCGAGCGGGACCGCTACCTCTACGACCGGGACTACCTGCTGGACCGCCTGGCCGTGATGATGGGAGGCCGGGCCGCCGAGGAGCTCAAGGCGGACACCCTGACCAGTGGGGCCGAGAACGACCTCAAGCAGGCCACCCAGCTGGCCCGCAAGATGGTCCTGGACTGGGGCATGAGCGAGCGCCTGCGGCATCTGGCCCTCGGCGGGCCGCGGCAGCACGTGTTCCTGGGCGAGGAGATCGGCCGCCCTCGGGAGTACAGCGAGACCACGGCCAGGGAGATCGACGAAGAGGTGACCCGCATCCTGAGCCAGGCCTTCGACCGCGCCTCGAGCACCCTGGAGGAGCACGAGGGGCAATTGGAGGCCCTGGTCGCCCTGCTCCTAGAGAAGGAGGCCCTGGAGGGCCGGGAAGTGGTGGAGCTGGTGGCCAGCGGCAACGGAAAAGGCCAGGGCAAAGCGCAGCGCAGGGGCGCCGAAGCCCGGGAAGGCGGGAAGCAGCCGTGAGACGGGTCATGATATTCCTGGAGGAGCTCTACGAGGACCTCGAATTCTGGTACCCGTACCTGCGGATGCAGGAGGCGGGTTTCGAGGTCAAGAGCGTCGCGCCCAAGAAGGCCACCTACCACGGCAAGCACGGACTGCCGGCCCAGGCCGACGCCGCCGTCGACGCGGTCGACCCACTCGACTTCGACGCCCTGGTGATTCCCGGCGGCTACTCCCCGGACCGGATGCGCCGCAGCCGGGCCATGATCGACACCGTGATCCGCATGCACCAAGAGGGCAAGCTCCTGGCCTCCATCTGCCACGGCCCCTGGATGCTGGCCTCCGCGGGTGTGGTCCGGGGCCGGGAGCTCACCAGCTTCTACTCGATCCGGGACGACCTGGTCAACGCCGGGGCCCGGTGGGTCGACCGGGAGGTGGTGACGGACGGGCGGATCATCACCTCGAGAAATCCCGGAGACCTGCCGGCTTTCTGCCGGGCGATCATCCGGGAGCTCGCCGACGGCGAGAGCCGGAGGAGCTAGCAGCAATGGCCGAGACCATCGGACGTGAGGAGCTCAAGCGCAGGCTCGAGGAGCAGGAGGACCTGGTGCTGATCGAGGTGCTGTCCGAGCGGGAGTACCGGCGCGCGCACATCAAGGCAGCGATCAACATCCCCTTCAAGGAGATCGCCCACCGGGCCCGGGACCGTTTCGAACCGGAGCAGCCGATCGTCGTGTACTGCGCCGACCGGCAGTGCCGGGCCAGCCCGATCGCGGCCGAGAAACTGGAGCAGTCCGGCTTCCGGAACGTCCGGGAGTACCGGGGAGGAAAGCAGGACTGGGAGCAGGCGGGCTACCCGATGGTCCGCGGCGTCGCACCCGGCGGCGTCGCAGAGCGTCGCGGCCCGGAGGCCGAAGCGACAGCGAGAGAGCAAGAATGACACAAGGAGGCAGAGCAATGACTATGACTATGCATGAGAGATGGAACGTACGGGGAGCGCTGGCCGCGATCGCGGCGCTGGTCTTCCTGCTGTCCGCAGCCGGGCTGGCCGCATCTCCGGAACCGGAGGTCGCCCCCGCGGAACAGGACTTCACGATCGGAGCGTTCTACACGACCCTGGAGACCGGTTACTTTTTCCAGGGGGTCCGCTACCAGTGCTTCGACCGCTCCCACCAGCGGGTCCTCACCCAGATGGCCCAGGAGGAGGGTTTCGGCCTGGAGACATACGACCTGAGCGTCGACCTCGGCATTTCGACCGGCAGTCTCGCCGGGCTCGCGGGTCAGGAGGTGTCCGGTGCGATCGTGTGCCAGGCCCAGCCGCTCGCTCTCGGTCGCTTCCTGCGCGAGCTGCGTGAGGAGGATATCCCGGTGGTTCTGCACGGGATACGCAACCCGCAGGAGCTGCCGGCTCCCTACGTGGACCATGACGGGCTGACCACGGGACGCAAGCTCGGAAACGCCACGGCCACCCACTTTGAGGCGAGCTTTCCCGGGGAGAAGCCCCGGGTGCTGATCGCCAACACCCGCACCATCGAGCGCAACCGCAAGCTCGAAGAGGGATTCATCATCGGGTTCCGAGAGATACTCCCGGAGGCCGAGTTCCAGGAGGTGCGGGACGACCAAGGGTCGGTCCTGAACGCTCAGGAGATGGCCACCCTCGCCCTGATCGAGCACCCGGAAGCCAATGTCTTCGTCGGCACGAGCGATTTCCGTACCACCGGGATCATGCATGCCCTCCGCTCCCGGGGCCGCGGCACCCCGGAGACCGAGGTGGTGGCCAGCATCGGCGGCTCTGAGGAGGCAATGCGGGCGCTCCTGGACCCGAACAGCGCCTGGAAAGTCCAGGCCGGCCTCGCCGTCGGCGACATGGCCCGGGAGGGCTACAACCTGCTGCGGGAGATGATGCGCGGATCCCGCCCAGGTGAGAGCGACATCGAGATGCTGGTCAAGGCCGAGATCCTGGTAGTCCCGAGCTTCGAGGAGGTAGCCGC
>JAFGFV010000410.1 GCA_016930895.1 Spirochaetales bacterium
GTGGTCATCGAAGCCTCCCGGCACCGCTCGCAGCGCCAGAACCGGGAGGAGGCGCTTCAGCGCCTGCTCGCCCTGCTGCGGGAGGCCGCCCGACCGCGCCGGCGCCGACACCCCACCTCCCCCGGCCCGCGGCAGCGGGAGGAGCGCCTGCAGGGCAAGCGCGCGCGGAGCAGGACCAAGCACTGGCGACGCCGGCCTCCGCCCCACGACGAGTAGCCCTCGCTGCACGCATCACGCCGGAGCGCAAGCGTACCGGCGAAGGCGCCATCCCCCGTGTGTACCCCCCGGGAGCAACCACCCCGAGGGCTTAACGCTCCCCCGGCCCATCGCCCCGAAAGGCTCGAGCGCAGGCGCGCGGTGTCGCTCCGGCCAGCAGCAAGTTCCCGGGGGTACCGCCCTTGGCCAGTCGGCCGAATTGGGCCAGACTCGACAGCAGGAGAATGCGCTTGGGGTTCCACCCACGGTGACCGCCGATGCGTCCAGGCGATCGTCCCAGGCCAGCTGGTCTACCACGTCCTTCTTGATCTGTTCCCCGGTTCTCGCGTTCACGGTCCTTCACCTCTCCGTGTGATCTTTGCCCCGCCTTCGGGCAGAGCCTGTGTACTTCCTACCCGTGCCCGGCGGAGCCAGTGCTCCCAGACGCCGCGCTCGCTCCAGGATGTCCAGGACCTCCCCATCGGAGACGTCGTACCAGCGCCGGTAGACTTCGGCCACGGCCCGGAAGTGGGGCGGCATCTCGAGGGCGACCACCCTGTCGGCCATGCCGGTCAAGGCCCTGACGGCCCGGGGGCCGCTCACCGGCACCGCCACGACCACGCTTGCCGCCTGGCGCTTCTTGCACAGCAGCACCGCAGCCCGCATGGTCGAGCCCATGGCCAGCCCGTCGTCGACCAGGATCACGTCGCGCCCGTGCAGGTCGGGCAGGGCTTCCCCGCGGCGAAGCGTCCGAACGCGACGGCGGACCTCCCGCTTCTGGCGGTCGAGGATCTGCTGGACCGCCTCGGGGGCCAGAGGACGCACGGCGCGGTCCACGAACACGGTGGTTCCGTCCTCGGCGATGGCGCCGAAGCCGGATTCAGGGTTGTCCGGGAAAGGCAGCTTGCGGACGATGATCACCGAGAGCTCCGCCTCCAGCTCCCGGGCCACCTGCCAGCCTGCCTCGACCCCTCCGCGGGGGATGGCCAGCACGAGGGCATTGCGGCCCCGGTAGTCCATGAGTGCCTCGCCGAGTCGGGTTCCTGCATCGCTGCGATCTTGAAACATGCTGTCGCTCCACTCACAATGGCAGCAAGAACCATGCCATCGACGGTGGGCTGGTTTTGGCCCGTCGTTTGCTTTTGAATGTGTGAACCATGGGACCACAAGCGGCAGGCTGCCACATAGGAACCTCGGGCTGGAGCTACCCGCACTGGAAGAAGCGCTTCTACCCGGAAGAGCTGCCTTCCTCAGAGTGGTTGGGCTACTACGCCCGCCGACTCTCCACGGTGGAGATCAACAACTCCTTCTACAACCTTCCCTCCGAGCGCACCGTCGCAGCCTGGCGAAACGGTGTGCCGGGAGGATTCTCCTTCGCCGTCAAGGCCAGCCGGTACATCACTCACATGAAGAAGCTCAAGGACCCCGAAGACAGCCTCGAGCGCTTCCTCCGGCGGATCCGGACCCTGGGAGACCGACTGGGTCCGGTCCTGTTCCAGCTGCCGCCCCAGTGGATCCGGAACCCGGATCGCCTGCAGGGCTTTCTCGAGGCACTCCCCGCCGGGCTGCCTTGCGCCTTCGAGTTTCGGGATCGCAGCTGGTTCCACGAGGAGACCTATGTAGTTCTGGAGCGACACAACGCCGCCTTCTGCATCTACGAGCTGGCAGGCGAGAGCTCTCCGAAACGCGTCACCGCCGACTTCGTCTACGTGCGCCTCCACGGCCCCGGCAGGGCCTACCAGGGCAGCTACGACACCTCCACCCTGGCCGGCTGGGCCGGGGCCTTCAGCACCTGGAACCGTCAGGGCAAGGCGGTATACTGTTACTTCAACAACGACCAAAATGCGTACGCCGTCCACAACGCCCGTGAACTGGCGAACATGATGCGGCCGGGATGATCCAGGGAGGTGCGCAGAAAGGAAGCACGATGGCGACAAAACGCTCCAAAGGTACGTCAACCCGGGATTCCCGGCGGCTCAACCGCACCTTCTTCCTGGTCGTCCTGGTCGGGGCTGTCGCTTTGGTCTTCGTGGTGGCCCGCTTCTTTCTGGTGGTGCTCCTGCTCGCGGCCCTGTCGGCCGGGATCTTCCACCCGGTCCAGGTGTGGCTGCGCAGCCGCCTGCCCAAGACCCGCTGGCTCCCGGCCCTGATCTCGACGGTCCTGTTCTGCCTGATCATCCTGATTCCCGTGGGAGTTCTCGGCTATTTCACCGTGGCCAGTATCATCGAAATTGCCGAAAAGGCGGTGGGAAACAACGAGGAAATCCTGGGCTGGATTCGCGACTTCGAGTCATCCCTCCGCGCCCTCCCGTTCTTCGCCAGCGACGGACCTCTGGCGAATCTGATCGGCAGCGACCGCCTCTCGCAGCTCCTGCAGGATGGCGCCTCCTGGGTGCTCAAACAGGTGACCGGGTTCGTCGAGAACCTGGTGCGGTCCTTCCTGATGATCTTCGTGTACCTGTACTCCCTGTTCTTCTTGATCCGGGACGGCGACCGAATCCTCCGGGGCATCAGCGACGCGATTCCGCTGCCGGAGGAGGACAAGCTGGCCGTGGGGCGGAAGTTCCTGTCCGTAACCCGGGCCATCCTCAAGAGCACCTTCATCATCGGTGGAATCCAGGGGGTGATCGGCGGGGTGCTGTACTGGGCCGTGGGGGTCCAGGCTCCGGTGGTGTGGGGAATCCTGATCATGATCTTCGCCGCCATCCCGGGGGTCGGCTCCGTCGTCATCTGGCTGCCCACCGCCGGGGTGATGGCGATTCTGGGACAGTACGCGAAGGCGGCGGTGATCTTCGGGGTGGGAGCAGCCGTGATCCCCCTGGCGGAGCTCCTGCGCCCCTACCTGGTCGGGGAGGATACCCGGATCCACCCCGTGCTGGTGCTGGTGGGAGTGCTCGGGGGAATCTGGATCTTCGGGATCGTCGGCCTGCTCCTGGGACCCCTGATCATGGGACTGGCGGTCACCCTCTGGGAGATCTACAAGCGGATGTTCGGCCGGGATCTGGACAGGATCTGAGGGCGAGAGGCCGCGCGGGGCCATGGGCTGCACGCCTCGGCCTGTGCCGCTCAGACGTCCGGCGGCTCCGACGAGGATCTGGAGAAGGGGCCCCGCTCACCATATTCCAGGTCCAGCTTGAGGGACAGGAAGCGCA
>JAFGFV010000411.1 GCA_016930895.1 Spirochaetales bacterium
GAGAACCTGTACCAGGACGCCTTCGGCATCAAGTGGAGCTTCCGGCAGCAGGACTTCGGCGGTTACTGCGAGATGGTGGAGCATCCCCTGGCGGACCTCGAGGCGTACGACCGCTTCGTGTGGCCCGATCCCCTGGAGGTCTCGAAGGTGGGCCTCGAGGAGAACCGGCAGTTGATCGCCCGAGACGGGAAGGAGTACGGGATCGTCGGGGCGGTGGCCTGCTCCATGCTGGAGGGGGCCTGGTACCTCCGGGGTCTGGAGAACTTCCTCTGCGACCTGGCCGGAAACCTCGATTTCGTAAGCGAGCTGCTGGACCGGACCATGCAGCACTCGCTGGTCCTATCGAAGGAGCTGGTCAAGATGGGGGTGGACATCCTCTGGTGGGGGGACGACGTCGGCGTGGAGAGCGGACCCATGATGCAGCCGGAGCTCTTCCGCAGGCTCCTGGTGCCCCGGTATGCCCATGCCTTCGGGGAGCTGCGCAAGCTGAACAAGAATCTCAAGATCGCCTTTCACACCGACGGCAAGGTCGAGTGGGCCCTGGACGACCTGGTCGGGGTCGGGGTGGACATCCTCAATCCGCTGCAGCCGGACGCCAACGACGCGGCCGCGGTCAAGCGCCGCTACGGCAAGAAGCTCTCGTTCTGGGGCAACGTGGACACCCGCACGGTCATGTCCAAGGGCACCGCCGAGGAGGTGGTGGAAGAGGTCAAGCGGGTGATCGGCCTCCTGTCCCCTGGAGGCGGTCATCTGTTGAGCTCGAACCACACGATCCAGGCCACCCCGCGGGCGGTGGAGAACACCATCGCCTTCTACTGGGCCGCCCACGCCTTCCGGAGCTACCCGATCCGCATCGGCAAGGTGGCTGAGGAGGCCCGCACCACCCGGGTGGTCTAGGCGCGCGGACTGGGGTCGGCACCCGAGCGGTCGATCAGCCTACCGGTCAGCTGCCGCCTCGGCGGCCCTGTTCCAGCAGTTTTTCCAGCAGGCCGGTTACGCCGAGCGGCACAGCCCATTCTCTGAGATAACGAATGTCCAGAGTTTCGCCCTGGGTCACTATGATTCCGAGCGCGTCTTGCAGCTGACGTTCCGACTGCCGTTCCCGGGCCCATTCCAGCTTGCTGAGAATTGCATCTTCCGGGCTCACGATAGACAAGCGAGCCCCCGAAAGACTCTTGAGCTGTCGGCGAGCGAACTCCTCCAAGCTGTACGGCCTGTCCTTGCGCACGATCAGATCCAGCTTGTAGCCGGAGCCTGCGTCGATCACATTGAACATGCCTCGTTGCTCGAGGGCGGCGGCGGCATCACCGTCGTCGACGTAGTAGCCGCTCTCGACGGCAGCGCGGACGAAACGGTGCAAAGCCAGTTGGGCCGGGTCTATGACGAGATCGATGTCCTGCGTCGCCCGCGGCCTCCGTAGTAGGTGCTGGCTATGGAACCGGTGAGCATGTAGGGAACTCCGGCTCCCTCTAGCAGCGCGACGACCTCTCGGAGGAAATCGTGCAGGCTCTTCACTTGGACCCGTCGTCCCTTGAGGACGAAGGCACTCTCCAGCCCAGCAGCGTATCCACGTACAAACGCAACAGCTCCGCCTGAGGGAGCTGCGGGTGTCGGTCCCGAAGTCCATCAAGGGCGACATCGCGCAGGTCGTCGCTCATCATGACACCCAGAGCGTGGCGTTCTTCGGGGGAGAGTGCCCTGTGGATGTCGATCTGAAGCTGCTCCATCCGGTCCGACGTGTCGGCTGAGAACATACCCATGGCGACTCACTGTACCACGGAACGCGCTTGCGCGGCCACACGGCGTCCATCGGAGATGGGCGCAGCAGGGAGACGGTGAAGGGGATTGCGGGACTCAGCCGCTCGCAGCGGCGGCCCCCGCAATTCGCCCGAGGGCCTCCGGGATGTCTTGCCGCCCCACCTGCCTGGAAGTCACAAACCGTAGGGTGTCCCTGCCCGAGGCAGTGCACAGGACCCCCTGCTCGCGCAGGGCCGCGACCAGAGCCGGGGCATCGAGTCGGTCGTCCGTCACCCGTGCCAGCACGTAGTTCGTGTGGGTCCGTTCCAGGTCGACTGCAAAGGCCGAACCCCCGGATGGGGAGGTCATCCCGGCCAGCCCCTCGGCCAGCAGCCGGGCGTGGGCATGGTCGGCGGCCAGCCCGGCAATGTTTGCCGCCGACAGGGCGACCAGGCCGCAGGCGCACAGCCAGCCGGTCTGGCGCATGCCCCCGCCCAGCATCTTGCGGGCCCGGTTTGCCCTGGCGATGAACTCTTCCGACCCGCACAGCATCGATCCCACAGGAGCCCCCAGGCCCTTGGACAGGGAGATCATGACCGAGTCGGCCTGGCGGGCGATCTCCCGCGCCTCGACCCCGAGGTACAGGGCCGCGTTGAACAGCCGGGCTCCGTCCAGGTGCACGGGCAGGCCGTGCCGGTCGGCGATCTCCCGGATGCGGGCGAAGCTTTCGAGGGGCGGGGCGATGCCGCCGTAGCGGTAATGGGTGGATTCCAGGCCGATCAGCCCCGTCCGGGGATAGTGGATGTCGTCGGGGCGGATCGCCGCCTCCACCGCCGCCGGGTCTGGGGCGCCGTCGGGCTTCGCGGCCGCGCGTCCTCCGGCGGGGTCGACGCCAGCGCTCGTGGAGCAGGCCCCCGGCACCCCCCGGATCATCAGGCCCGCCACCGCCGCGGCCCCACCGCTCTCGGAGGTGCGGATGTGGGCGTTCTCCTCCAGGATGATCTCGTCCCCCCGGCGGGTGTGGGCCAGCAAAGCCGCCAGGTTGCCCATGGTGCCGCTGGGCACGAACAGGGCACGCGCCTTGCCCAGGAGTCGGGCGGCACGCACCTCCAGCTCCACCTGGGTGGGGTCCTCGCCGTACACCGAGTCTCCCAGGGGGGCGGCAAAGGCCGCTTCCCGCATGGCGTCGTCTGGGAGGGTGATGGTGTCCCGGCGCAGATCGATGATACGCATGTGGGTCGGGGCGCGGAGAACGCCGGCGCGGGGCATGCCAGCGTGCTCCGCGCCTAGTACTCCGTCACCAGCCGGCGGATCGTCTCGGCGATCCGCTC
>JAFGFV010000056.1 GCA_016930895.1 Spirochaetales bacterium
AGCAGCCGGTGAAGGCTGGAGAGGAACAGGTAGATCAGCGGGCTGACCGCCGCGTTTGCGGCCACGCACAGCAGGTACGCCGGGACCAGGGGCATCCCTCTCGACAGGGCGAAGGGCAGGCCACCCCTGAGCTCCGAGATCGGTGCAAGGCAGAGCAGGATCGTCATCAGGATGGTGCCGGGCTGCACGAGTGCCACCTCTTCAGGGATCGTTCAGGCGGGTATGATACGGACTCGGACCGATCTTGGCAACGCCTGCGCCGCCCCCCCTGGGCCGCAGCGGGTCAGGGGGACGGCGCAGGGGCGCTCAGCTGACCGTGACGGTCTTGCTGCTCTCCCACAGGCCGTGGATGTTGCAGAAGCTCAGGCCGAACAGGGTTCCCGGCTCCTTGAGGGCGACGCTCACGGTGACCGACGGTTCGCTGAAGGCGGGCCCCTGATTGGCGCCCTTGGCCGATTCCCCGTGGGCGGTGAACTCGCAGTTGGCCAGCTGATAGCTGAACTTGTCCCCGTCCGGCTTGAAGAAGAGCTGGATCCACCGGATGTGGTGCTCCGTCGTGTTCGGGTGGGCGATCTCCTTGCCCACGGAAACGGTGACCTGGAACTTCTCTCCCGCCTTGGCGGAATCCGGACACTCGATCACCGGGGAGTGTTTTTCCTGCTTCCAGTCTGCGCTCTGGAACTGCTCTCCAATCTTGGCCACGTGCGGCGTCCTCCTCTTGATTACAATCTGAGTCAAGATTAGCATTTCGCCGCACTTGTGTAAACACGAGACGGTGCCGGGAAGCACGGAAAGGAGCGGGAAGCACGGAAAAGCGCGGGCCTTGCAGGGGCGCGGGGGAAACTGCTACAATCCTCGCAAGCCGCATGGGCCCGCAAACCTTCGCCGACAAGTCCAGCATTCCCGATCCGACAGACGCCGCTGAGGCGTCGTCGGTCCCTCCGCGCGAGCGCAGCCTGGAGTGGAACGGCCGGGAGCTGCGGTTGGGCGCGCGTGCACTGGTGATGGGAGTGGTGAACTGTACCCCCGACTCGTTCTTTCCGGGCAGCAGGACGGAGGGCCGCGACGCCGCGATCGAGCGGGGCCTGGAGATGGTCGCCGCAGGGGCGGACATCCTGGACATCGGCGGCGAATCCACCCGCCCCGGGTCGGACCCGGTGGGGCCGGCGGTGGAGCTGGAACGGGTGATCCCGGTCATCGAGGGGCTGCAGGGACGCGTCCAGGTTCCGCTGTCCATCGACACGCGCGATGCCGCAGTAGCGGACGCGGCCCTGGAGGCAGGGGCGGAGCTGCTGAACGACATCTCCGCGCTGCTGGGCGACCCGCGGATGGGAGAGGTGGCGGCCCGGCGCGGCGTACCCGTGGTGCTGATGCACATGCGCGGAGAGCCCAAGACCATGCAGGAGGCTCCGTATTATCGGGACACGATCGGGGAGGTGCAAGCCGAGCTCCAAGCGGCCGTGGACCGGGCCTTAGGGGCGGGCATCCGGCGGGAACGGATCATCCTGGACCCCGGCATTGGCTTCGGGAAGCGCCTGCAGGACAACCTCCGTCTGCTCGGGAGGCTGGAGTGCCTCAGGGCTCTGGGGTGCCCCCTGCTGGTCGGGGTGTCGCGCAAGTCCTTTATCGGGCGGGTGCTGGATCTGCCGGTAGAAGAGCGCTTGATCGGGACGGTGGCGGCCAACACCATCGCGGTGCTCAACGGCGCGGACATCCTGCGAGTCCACGACGTGGCCGCGGCCGTGCAGGTGGTGCGCATGGTCGAGGCGGTGCGGCAGGCCTCGGTCCGGGAGGGGGCGTGATGAGCTGGTTCGCCGGGCAGGCGGTCCTTCGGGAGTACGTTCTCCCGCTGCTGGACATCCTCCTGCTGTCGTACCTGATCTACAAGGCCTACCAGATTCTGGCCCAGACCCGGGCTGTGCAGCTGTTCAAGGGCGCCCTGGTCATGGGGCTGATCTACCTGATCGCCTTCTTCCTGCGGCTGAGCACGCTGCTGTGGATCCTGAATCTCCTGGTGCCCGGCCTGGTCATCGGCATCGCGATCATCTTCCAGCCGGAGCTCAGGCGCATCTTCACCCGGATCGGTCAACAGCGGTGGCTCAGGCTGCGCCCGCGGGTGCGGACCCACCACCTGGAGGCCGTGCTGAACGCGGTGGAAATCCTCGCCGCCAAGCGTTTCGGCAGCTTGATCGTGTTCAGCCGCAACATCGGGCTGAGCACGATCATCGAGACGGGCACCCGGCTGAACGCGGACCTGTCCTCGAGCCTGCTCCTGACGATTTTTACCGAGGGCACTCCGCTGCACGACGGCGCGGTGGTCGTCCGGGAGGCCAAGATCGTGGCCGCGGGATGCTTCCTGCCCCTGTCGGAGCAGCCGGACATCCGGCGTTCCTTCGGGACGCGGCACCGGGCCGCACTGGGGCTGGCGGAGGAGACCGACGCGGTGATCCTGGTGGTGTCGGAGGAAAACGGCGCCGTGTCTCTCGCCTACGACGCGAACCTGCTGTACGATCTGAGCATCGGCGAGGTGGGGCACCGACTGCGGGCCCTCCTCGAGTTCCAGGAGGAGGAGATCGAGGAGGGCCAGCTTGAGGCGTAGGAAGACTCTCGAGCGGTTCTTCGCGGACTGGCCGGCCAAGATCATCTCGGTGTCCGCGGCGATCCTGCTGTTTCTCCTGTACCGGATCAACACGATGGAGGAGCGGGTCTTCACCACCGCCCTCAAGGCTGACCCGCCGCCCGGTCTGGCGATCGCCGAGCCGTATCCGAGGAGCGCCCGCATCACCCTGCGGGGGCGGGAGGAGAACATCTTCAGCGTGCTGGAGGAAGACCTGGAGGTGGCGGCGGATTTCCAGGCGGTCGACCAGGAAGGACAGTACCGGGTGCCGATCCGCGTGCTGCGCAAGGGCACGTCGGTCAATATCGAGCCGCTGGAGGTGCGGGTGGAGCCGGCGGAGATCTCGGTGACCCTCGAGGAGCAGATCGAGCGCACCGTGGAGGTCGAGCCGCGGGTAACGGGAATCCCTGCGGCGGGCTTCGAGCTCGTGCAGTCCAGCGTGACCCCGGCGACGATCCGAGTCTCCGGCCCGCGCAGCATCGTCGCCGATCTGGCGAGCGTCCAGACGGAGACCATCGACGTGACCGGCCGGGCGGAAGACTTCACGATCGAGGTCGGGGTCCTCCGCGAGAACCCCCTCGTGCTGTACCCTCGGGAGGCGACCGCGGTCTTCCGGGGCATCATCCGTGAAGCGGTGGTCATCAAGACCTTCGACGACGTGGATATCATCACCCTGGATCTGCCCGCCGGTTTGCGGATCGCCGGAACCCTGCCCAAGGGCAGCATCCGCGTGCAGGGCGGGCAGCTCGCGCTGGAGGACCTTTCGCCGGCGTGGTTCCGGCTGGTGGTGGATTGCGGTGAGGTCACGGCGCCGGGCACCGTGACGCTGCCGACGACCCCGGACGTCCCGCCGGATTTCGTGATTCTCAAGTACGAGCCGCGGGAACTGACTTTGAACTTTATCCCTTTCGATCTGGAGGAGAGCTCGCAATGATTCTGGGAATCGGCATCGATGTCGTGCACGTTTACCGGCTCAAACGCTGGCAGAAGATCCCGGGGCTGTTCGCCCGTTTCTTTCACGAGCAGGAGCTTGCCGTTGCGACTCCCCGGGGAGAGGCCGGCATCCTCTCGCTGGCGGCCCGTTTCGCGGCCAAGGAGGCCTTCGGCAAGGCCATGGGGATCGGGATGCACGGGTTTGCCCTCAAGGAGATCGCGGTCATGAACGACGAACAGGGCAAACCGCACCTGCACCTTTTCGGACGCGCCCAGGAGGCCCTCGAGCGGTATGGCGGCAAGAGGGTCTTTGTCTCCCTGAGCCACGAACGTGACAACGCGCTGGCGGTGGTGGTGATCGAGGGAGAGTGATGACCGACGAGGCCGCGAGGCGGACTACGTACTTCAGCAAGAGCCCCCTGTCCTGTCCGGTCTGCGAAACCACTTTCTATCGGGAGGACCTGCTGTCCGGGGGCGGCCGCTTGATCGCGGGGGAGCTGACCGATGAGCTGCACAGGACCTATGAACCTTCCAAGCGCTTCGGGGAGGTGCACCCGCTGGTCTACGCGGTGCAGGTGTGTCCGTCGTGCCTGTACGCGGCCTATCCTCAGGATTTCGAGGAGATCAAACCGGAAAGCATACCGCCGCTCACGGCGGCGACCGAGGAGCGCGCGGCCGGCGTTAGGCTCATGTTCCGGGACCTGGACTTCAAGGAGTACCGGGGGCTGAAAGAAGGTGCGGCCGCCTACTTCCTGGCCATGCTGTGCTACGAGCACTTCGATCGGCACCACGCCCCGACCTTCAAACAGGGGCTCTCGGCGCTGCGGGCGGCCTGGCTCCTGCAGGCCCTGCATCGCAAGCACAGGGGGGAGAACTACGACTACCTGTCCCGGCTGTTCTACCGCAAGGCCTGTTTCCTCTACTCCCGGGCCGTGGATTTGGCCCAGAACGGGCAGGAACCCCTGGAGGGCAACGTGAACCTGGGACCGGACCTGGACAAGAACTACGGCTATGAGGGCCTGCTGTATCTCTCCGGCCTGCTCGAGTACAAGTACGGCCCCCGGCAGGACCGGGGCCGCCGGATCCGCTCCCTGGAGCGAGCCAAGCGCACCGTCTCGAAGCTCTTCGGCACGGGCAAGGCCTCCCGCAGCAAGCCCTCGGCGATCCTGGACAAGGCCCGGGAGGTGTACGACGAGATGAACCGAGAAATCAAAGACCTGCAGGAGCAAGGCTAAGCCCCGTGCCGATACGCAACATTCGTCTCACCCTGGCGTACGACGGGACGGAGTATTCCGGATGGCAAGTGCAGAAGAACGCCCCCACCATACAGGGCCATCTCGAGGAGGCCCTGGCGCGCATGCACGGGCACCCCGTGCGGGTCCAGGGGGCCGGACGCACCGACGCGGGGGTCCATGCCAGCGGCCAGGTCGGGAACTTCTACACCGACCTGGATTCGATCCCCGGTCCGACCTGGACCCCCGCGCTCAACTCCTACCTGCCTCCGGACATCCGTGTGGTCGAGAGTCGCGAGGCGGAGTTCACCTTCGACGCCAAGGCGAGCGCGCGCAGCAGGTCCTACGCCTACTTCCTGGTGCCAACGCCGGTGATCCTGCCGCACCAGCGCCGCTACGCCTGGCGCGTGCGCCGGCGGCCGGAGCTGGCCGCCTTGAACCGCCTGGCGGCAGTGTTCGTGGGGGAGCACGATTTCACCACCTTCGCCGCGGCGGGGGACGTGAGCAGGTCCAAGGTCCGGCGGGTCTACTCGGCGTGCTTCCATCCCCAGGGCAACACGCTCGTGTTCAGGGTGAGCGCGAGCTCGTTCGTCTGGAAGATGGTGCGAAGCATGGTGGGCACGATCCTGGAGTACGAGGGCCAGGGGCTGAGCGCAGCCGCCCTGGCGGAGGCCCTGGCGGCTCGGGAGCGGTCGCGGGCAGGCAGCAGCGCGCCGGCCTGGGGGCTGTTCCTGGAACGGGTGGCGTACGACGATGATGAACTCCCGGCGCTCTGAGCTGTACCGGCTGCTGTGCCTCGCGGAGGACTACGTCCTGGACGGGTACCGCCACGAGCACCCGCCGCTGCCGCAGGAACCGGACGGGGTGCGGTCCCCGCGTGGCGACGCGGCGACTTCCGCGCCGGCCGGCACGGCGGGTTCCGCGTCTTCCGACGCGGCGGGTTCCGGCGAAGCCGGCGCGCCCGGGTCCCTGGAAGCGCTGGCGCGGGAGGTCCTGGTCTGCCGCAAGTGCGCCCTGAGCCAGCGGCGCAACCATGCGGTCCCGGGTGAAGGCAGCCCCCGCCCGCGGGTCCTGCTGATCGGCGAGGCTCCCGGCTACGAGGAGGACCGCGGCGGACGGCCGTTCGTCGGCCCGGCCGGTCAATACCTGGACAAATGGCTCAAGGCCATCGAGCTCGACCGCTACGGTGACTGCTACATCACCAACATCGTCAAGTGCCGGCCTCCGGGCAATCGGGACCCGCTGCCGGGAGAGGTCGCGGCGTGTCGGCCCTACCTGGAGCGGCAGATCGACCTCCTGCACCCCGAGGCCATCCTGACTCTGGGCCGGCTCTCTACCCAGCTCCTGACGGGGCGTTCGGCGGGGATCGGCGCCCTGCGGGGGCAGGTGCACGCGTACCGCGGAATCCCCCTGGTGGGCACCTATCACCCCAGCGCCGTTCTGCGCAATTCGGACCTGCGCAAGCCCGTATGGGAGGATCTCAAGCTGCTGCGTTCGGTCCTGGACGGGCACGAGCCGCATCGCGGCGATGCCTGAGCAGGGCGGCGATGGCTGAGCAGGGCGTGGGCGAGCAGCCCGCCGCTGAGTACCTGGAGGTCGTCTTCAACCTTCCGGTCCACCGCCGCTTTGCCTACACGGTGCCCGCAGGGGTGCACGCCGTGCCTGGGGTGCGCGTGGCGGCGCCGCTGGGTCGACGGAGGCTGCTGGGCTGCGCGGTCGGGTGGACCACCGAGGTCCCAGACGGGGTCGCGGAGCTCAAGGCCATCGAGCGCGCGGTGGACAGCCGTCCGATCTTCGGGGAGCGGACCCTGGACCTGGCCCGCTGGGTGGCCGACATGTACCTGTGCTCCCTGGGAGAAGCCCTGAGCGCCATGCTCCCCGGCGGGCACCGGGAGCGGGAGCCGGAGGAGCTGGGCGGGGACCTGGCGCTGGCGAGGGAGTTCCAGCTTTCGGAACACCAGGAGCGGGCCATCGACACCATCGCCGCTGCGGACCAGGGCCTGTTCTACCTGTACGGGGTGACCGGCAGCGGCAAGACCGAAGTGTTCCTGAACGCCGCGAAGCGGGCCCTGGAGAAGGGCAGGGGGGTGATCTACCTGGTTCCGGAGATCTCTCTGACCCATCAGGCCTTCGACATCTTCTCCTCCTTTCTCGACGCCCCCCTGGCGGTCCTTCATTCCGGGCTCACTCCCTCGCAGCGTCTGAAGGAGTGGCTGCGGGTACTGGATGGCGAGGCCCGTGTGGTGATCGGGGCCCGCAGCGGGGTCTTTGCTCCCGTGGCCGACCTGGGGCTGGTGATCATCGACGAGGAGCACGAGGGCTCGTACAAGTCCGGGACGACCCCCCGCTACAGCGCGCGGCAGGTGGCCATGCACCGCTGCCGGGCGGAAGGGGCGGTGTTGGTGATGGGCAGCGCCACGCCTTCCCTGGAGGCGGTGCACGCCATGCGCACGGGGCAGCTGCACAGGCTGGTCCTCCCCGAGCGCCTGAGCGGCGGCAAGATGCCGGAGGTGAGCGTTCAGAGCCTGGTGGGCGAATCGGTGCCGCTCTCCCGGCCGCTGATCCGGGAAATCCTCAGGACCAAAGCCGAGGGGCGGCAGACGATCCTGTTTCTGAACCGGCGGGGATTCGCCTATTTTTTCCACTGCCGAAGCTGCGGGTACGAGATGAAGTGCCGGCACTGCTCGGTCTCCCTCACCTTCCACAAGCAGCGGAACCTGATGGTGTGCCACTACTGCGGCTACCGGGTGCCCCCGGTGCAGGTCTGCCCGCAGTGCGGCTCTGTGGACGTTGGCTACAGCGGCTTCGGCACCGAGCGTATCGAGGAGGAAGTCCAGAAGCTCTTTCCGGAAATGACCGTGCGACGGGTGGACACCGACGCGGTGCGCAAGCGTGAAACCCTCCGGCAGGTGCTCGACGAGTTCCGCCGGGGGGAAATCGATATCCTCCTGGGGACCCAGATGGTGGCCAAGGGCCTCAACTTCCCGGGAGTCAGGCTGGTGGGCATCGTGTCGGCGGACACCGGGCTGATGCTGCCGGATTTTCGTGCGCCGGAGCGCACCTTCGACCTGATCGTGCAGGTGTCCGGGCGGGCGGGGCGCTTTCACCCGGACGGCAAGGTGGTGGTGCAGACCTACCGGCCCGAGGACCCCACGATCCGCCTGGGCGCCTCGGCGGACCTGGAGGGCTTCCACGCACGGGAGCTGGAGGCCCGCCGTCAGCTCGGCTTTCCACCGTACACCCGGATGATCCGCTTCGTGTTCCGCTCCCGGGACTTCCGCAAGGCCCGGGGCGCCGCCCGGGCCTTCGCCGCTGCCCTCCCGGAGGAACGCCTCGAGCAAGCGGGGACCGAGATGCTGGGACCCGCTGAATGCCCCCTCTCGGTCATTTCGGGGAACCACCGGCAGCAGGTCATCTTGCGCTCTGAGCACTTCCGGCCGCTGCACGCCCTGGCCCGCCAGACCCTGGAGAGTTTCTCCGCGCCTTCGTCGGTCCACGTGGAGGTGGACGTGGACCCTGTGTCGCTGCTGTGAGCAGCCTCGGGCGGTTCCGCGAGGCCCGGACAGCCCCCGGCAGGCGTTCGTCCGAGGCGTTGGGCCCGCGCGTTGACTTTCATTTGGCGAATGATTACTGTTTACGCGAGGTCTGAGGTCATGCTGGACATAGTAACCCTGGGCGACGAACGGTTGAATCGGCACTCGATCGTGATCCCGGAGTTCAACGGGGAGATCAGCGCCCTGATCGAGCAGATGTTCGCGGCCATGTACGAGAACAACGGCATCGGACTGGCGGCCGTGCAGGTCGGACGGGTGGTGCGGCTGTTCATCACGCACCTGCCGAACGACGGCCCCCGCGTGTTCGTGAATCCGGAGATCCTGGAGACCTCTCTGGGGCAAGGCAGCTACGAAGAGGGCTGCCTCAGCATCCCCGGGATCAACGCGGACGTGATCCGGCCGGCCCAGGTCCGGTTGCAGGCCTGGAACGACAAGGGAAAGCCGTTCTCCGTGGATGCTGAGGGCCTGCTCGCGAGAGTCGTGCAGCACGAGATCGATCACCTGAACGGCGTGCTGTTCATCGAACGGGTCGACCCGAAACGCCGGGAGCGTCTCCTCAAACAGTACGAGAAAGTCCACGCTTCCTGATGCGCCTCCTGTTCGCGGGCAGCCCGGAGCTGGCCGTGCCCTCCCTGGAGGCCCTGACGCGGCGCCACGAGGTGCGCGGGGTCCTTACCAACCCGGACCGTCCGTGCGGCCGGGGGCGGACCCTCGATGCCACCCCGGTCAAGCGCAGGGCCCTGGAGCTGGGCCTGGAGGTCCTGCAGCCGGGGTCGCGGGGGCCCGCGCTGCACAAGGCCGTCCGAAGTCTCGGTGCGGAGCTCCTCGTAGTGATTGCCTTCGGCACCATCCTCGAGCGGGAGTTTCTCGAGCTCTTCCCGCTTGGGGGAATCAATCTACACGCCTCTCTTCTCCCCAAGTACCGGGGCCCTTCGCCCATCACCGCCGTGATACTGGCGGGGGAGAGGGAAACCGGGTTGACCGTACAGCGGCTGACCGCACGGATGGACGCGGGGGACATTCTGGCGGTCCGCCGGGTGGAGCTGACCGGCCGAGAAACCACGGGGTCCCTTTCCGAGCGGCTGTGCCGGCTGGCGCCGGAGCTGCTCCTCGAGACCCTGGACAAGTTGGCCGCGGGCACACTGGCTCCTCTGCCTCAGGAGGAATCGGCGGCTACCTACTGCCGCCTGGTGCGCAAGGAGGACGGCCGCGTGGACTGGCGGCTGCCCGCGGCGACGATCGAGCGCATGATCCGCGCGTACGACCCCTGGCCGCGGGCGTGGACGACCTTCCAAGGCCGCCGACTGGCCCTGCTGTCGGGAGGGGTCCACCCGGAAGGGCAGCAATCCGCCGGAAAACCCGGGGGGCTTGTGCTCGGGGCGGACTCACGCTATGGTATCCTCGTGAGCACGGGAGGGGGCGTGCTCTACGCGGATGCCCTGCAGCTGCAGGGCCGCAACCCCCTGGACTGGCGTTCGTTTCTCAACGGACATCGGGATCTCGTCGGCGCAACCCTGGGAGGAGAGACATGAGGCGGACTACCGGCAGCTGGACCGAACGAGTGCTGCCCAACCACAAGGATGCGCCGGAACAGAAGACCTTCAAGCTGGTCGTGCTGCTCATCGTGGCCATGTTCATCCTCATGGTCCTGATAGGACTGGTCACCTTCTGGCTTTCCGTGAGGGGCGCCGAGGAGGTGCTGGTGCCGCGCGTAGAGGACAAGCAGCTCCTGGATGCCCTGATGGAGCTCCAGGAAAAGGAGCTCAACCCGCGGGTCCAGGTACGTTTTTCTTCGGAAGCCGAACGGGGGATCGTGATGGAGCAGAGGCCTGCGGCCGGCACGATCGTCAGGGCCGGGAGGCGGATCACCCTGGCGGTCAGCCGCGGCCCGGTCATCGACCGGGTGGAGGACTACGTGGGGGAGCGCCTGGAGGACGTGCGGATGCACCTCCAGACCGTGTTCGCTTCTTACCAGGCGCTCTTGCGGATCGCGGAGCCGGTGTCGTACGTGTTCGATGCGGCTCCGGCAGGGACGATCATCGCCCAGAACCCGGCCCCGGGAACGGCCATCAGCGGACCCACGGAGTTGGAGCTGGTGGTGAGCCGGGGACCGCGGGGCGAGCTGGTCCAGGTGCCGGATTTCCTGGGGATGGCCTTCCGGGACGCGATCGCCCAGATCTCGAGCCTCAACTTCCCGTTCGTGTTCAGCGTCAGGGATGCGGAGGGCGAGGAGGCAGCGGGCGCCATCGTGGCCCAGACCCCCGACCCGGAGAGCGAAGTGCCGTACGGTTCGGTGGTGCAGCTCACCATGAGCCGCCCGGAACGTCTGCCCCGCGGCCAGGTGTTCGGGGTGTTCGAGTACGTGCTCCCGGATTACCCGATCATGGTGGACATCAGCCTGGACGCCATCTCCGCGGAGGGCAACACCACCCTGTTGTCCATGAAGCACCCGGGAGGGCCCATCTCGATCCCCTACGTGGTCGACGAGAAGACCGAGCTCGTGCTGTACATCTTCGACCAGGAGGAGATCCGGCAGCAGGCGGGGGTGGGGCAGTAGGGGCGGCGAAAAGGTGTAGGAACGGGATTCAGGGGAGATCTGCCCGCCGGCCGCTCCCCCGTGGGGCAGGAACCTCATCGTCGGCTTCCAGGAGCAAGCTCACCGCCAGCTCGTAGTCCGGCTTCTCTCCTTCCCACTGAGGCAGGTTGG
>JAFGFV010000412.1 GCA_016930895.1 Spirochaetales bacterium
GATGTAGTCCTGGATCTTGACGAAGTTGAACTCGTCGTCGTTCATCTTGTGGGGCAGGAAGTCCCGGATGTTGCCGTGCAGGATGTACAGGTTGGCGGTCTTGGAGCAGTACTTGTAGGCCAGCTCCTGCGCCCAGTTCGGCAGAATGCGAATGAATGGAAGGCTCTTGAGGATGAGTTGTTCCGCCATTTCCCCTCCCAGAGAACGACGCCTTAGAGTATAGAGCATGACAGGACAGGCGTCAACTCGCTGGCGCCGCCCTCAGAGCAGCTTTCTGCGCTTGGCCTCCGCGAACAGACGGGCGTTCCAGTAGTTGTTGTTGAGGTACCGCCAGCGCAGGGTGGAGTCCTCGATGCGGCTGGCCCGCTGCTGCAGCAGCTTGAGGGCCCGATTCAGCACGGTCAGGCTGTCGTCCAGCTCGTCCTTGCGCACGTCCGGCAGGCTCGCGGCGTAGTAGAAGTTGTAGAGGCTCTGGTACGGGTCGGCGTCCGGCAGTCGCTCGCCCCGGGTAATCGAGTACAGCTGTTCGATCCCCCGCTCGCCGCTGCCCTCCAGGGACCAGAGGTAGGCCTGCAGGGACTGGATCAGACGCCGGGACATGCTGTTCTCCCTGAGCAGCACCAGGCAGCGGCATTCCACGTCCCAGAAGCCGTCGGCCCACCCGGGCCGCACTCCCGGGAAGGCGTCCAGGACCTTGTTCCGGGCCAAGGCCCGGTCGCAGTGGTCCAGGGCCCGCAGGTACTCCTCGCGGAACATCCGGGCCTCCGCCAGAAACAGGTGCCGCTCCCAGCTCTCCTCGCCCTGCTCGAGCACCCCCAGAGCGGTGTCGGTGGACCCGAGATACGCGTGGCACCTGCCCAGCCAGCCGTAGAGCACCTGCCTGGCCGCCGGGAAATCGTACAGGGCTTCGGTGGCCAGGGCATGCTGGAACCCCTCGATTGCCTCGGGGTAGAAGCCGAACTCGAACAGCAGCCGGGAGCGCAGGAACTCCAGGAACAGCTGCCACTCCCGGCTCTTCAGGAAGCGAGCCCGGGCGAGCCCGCGATCCACCTCGCTCTGGGCCCTGGAGAGGTTACCCAACAGGAGCAGGGCCACCCCCTGCAGGGCCTTGCAGCTCACGTCCTCCACCTGCAGGGACCGCGTCGGGGACTGCTCCGCGATGGCGAAGTACTCCAGGGCCTCCTCGAACTTGCCCTCGGCCAGGAGAACGCCCCCCAGGTCCGCGGTTGCGGCCCGCTCCCCGGCGCTGTCGTCGCTGCCCTGGAACTGCAGGACGGCCTTCTTGATCCACTGGAGGCTCATGCCCGCCTCGCCCCGTCCCAACAGGTACGCCGAGGTCTGCCGGAACAGCTCGCCCTTGACCGGTCGGACCTGGTAATCTCCGCCGCTGTCCATGGCCTTGAGGTACAGCGCCTCCGCCTGCCTGCGATCTCCGGTCAGGAGGCACAGCCGAAGGCGAACGGCCGTCAGCAGCATGCCCAGGTCCTTGCGGGCCTCCGGGTCCAGAGACGCGCCCAAGCGGACGTGCTTCGGGTCCAGGAACAGCCGCACCCCCGCGAAATCCAGCTCGTCCAGCTTCTGCTTGAGCAGGGCCGCCAACACCTCCAGGGCGGCCGCCGCCCGGCCGGTCTTGCTGAGCAGAAAGTAGAGAAGCACCCGGTGGGGGTACCTCCCGGCCCTCCACAGGCCGACCAGGTAGTCCACGAAGCGCTCCTCCAGGTCCTCCTCCTGCTCGAGCACCCGGCGGCGCAGGCGCTTGCGGAACTGCGGGAAGAGCGGGACCACGTGGTTGGACACGTGCACCAGCCCCTGCTCCGCCAGGAGGTCCAGAAAGCCGAAGATGTCGGTTTCCCCCATCTGCTGTTCCTTGAGGAAGGACACCAGCCCCCACAGGTCCAGGAGCCCGGACTGGAGATAGACGATGTACAGCAGCCGCTGGGAGGCGAAGGGCAGAGCGGAGGCGTTGTGCCACGCCAGGGTGAGGGGACCTTTGCGCACCAGGGGATCGAACCCCTCCCCCCGGGACCACTCGAAGCGCTCCTCCCCGCGGGCGATCACCCCGTCGCGCTCCAGGGAGCGCAAGAGGTGGGTCAGGGCCAGGGCCCGCCCCCGGGCGTGGCGGCGAAGCTCCTTGAGCTCCGCGGGGGGCAGCCTGAGGCCGGGGTAGAGCCGCCGGGCTAAGCCGGCGGACTCCTTGAGGCTCAAGACCCGCATCGGTATGCTGTGCACGGGCAGACCCCGCAGGGCCTCCGGCGGCTTGTCCGCGGAAGAGGCCAGCACCGGCACGAAGCTCGGACTGTTCCCGAAATCCCGTATCACCAGCGCCACGGACTCCAGGGTGGCTTCGACATACGTGTCTACGTCCTCGCAGATCCAGAGGGCGGGCAGCAGGTGCTCGTCCATCATGCGGAAGCAGGCGCTCAGGTACAGCTCGTAGGCCAGCAGAAAGTCCTTGCCAAGACGATCGGGACAGACCCCGCCCAGCTGCTCGGGGGTAAACCCGCCGAGGGCCCGCAGGGTCTCCTCGGTCCCCGGCTGCCCCGGCTGCCCTGGCTCCCCTGGCTCCCCCGCCTCCGCCGCCGGCGCCCCGGCGCTTCGCTCCCGCCTGCGCACGGAGTCGGGCACTCCCCTGGGCCAGCGATACAGCAACCCCGGCGTGGCGTCTGCGGGCGCAGCACCCGCGGGCGCGGCGCCCGGGCCGGGCTTGAGTGAACGCAGCAGTCCTCCCGTGTCCCACCACACCGCAGTCTCCGCGGCCCCGAGGTACTGGGGGACCTTGTCGAGGAGGAAGGGATCGACGCTGTTCAGGAAAGGGTGGATCGCGGATCGCCGGCTGGACAGCGGGTACACCCGCGGCCCGCCAGGCAGCGAGCTCCCGGCAAACAGCCGCTGCTGCACGGCGTCCAGCACCAGGCGCCGTTCCACGGAGCTCTGGCCGTGGAGAAACAGCACCCGGACGGGTTCCGCGCTCCTGGCCTGGCTCAGGACCGCCCTGGCGATCGTGCGAGGCAGGCGCCCCTGCTTCCACAGCTGGCCTCGAGCCTCGCGCGCCTGCTCGGGGAGGACCTTTCGAGGGACCCGCGTCAGGGTGCCGGCCTGCTCGCCATCCAGGAACCCCGACACCAGCGCCCAGCTTCCTGGATCGAACCAGAGCTCTTCATCCTCCTCGACGCTCATGAGCAGGCGCTCCAGGCGTTGGACCACCGCCAGCCCCCCGCCCTCCCCCTGCTCCACCGCCATGAGCAGGTTGAACCCGTACAGCTCCTCCCGGCGCGCAGCCAGGGCCTGGTAGAGCGCAAAGGCGAACTCCACGGCTCTCCACGGGTCCAAGCCGTGCTCGCTGCCGAGCTGGAAGAGGGACTTGCCCTCCCGCTCGGAGCTCCGGAGGTAGTCGTAGCTCCCCGCCAGCCGAGCGATCTCCCCCTCGAGCGCCTCCAGCAGCGGCTGACTGATCCGCGAGAGCTGCTTGTAGTGAGCGACGGTCGCCAGGAGATAGACCATCACGCTATTAAACACCACAAACCCGAGTTGTTCAAAGGAAAAACCACAGGCCAGGGGAAGGGAGCGACGGGAACGCACTGGCGGGAAGGAGGACGGCGGGAAGGGCCGGAGCGGCCCGCCAGGCTCACCAGTGGTCGTAGGCGACGATCCGGCGCAGCGGCTTCCTCGGGGTCGGCTCGGGGATCTGCTCGGGATACCCGATGAGCAGCAGAAGCACGACCCGCATGGAGTACGGCACCGTGATCAGGTCCCTGACCATCTGCTCGTCGAAGGTGGTGTGGCAGCAGGTGCCCAGCCCTTCGGCCTCCGCCTGGAGGAGCATGAAGCTCGCGGCAAAGGCCAGATCGATCGGGTAGGACAGCTGGCCGTTGGGCATGATGTACTCGATGTTGGTGGTGCACAGGGCTACGATCACCGGCGCCTCGCCGACCTTCTCGTCCCCGAAGGCCGCCTCTCTGACCTTCTGTCGAAGGGACTCCTTCTGGATCACCACGAAGCGCCACTCCTGGCGGTTCTTGGCGGAGGGGGCGAGACGGCCTGCTTCGAGCACGCTGTCGAGCTTGCTCTTCTCCACCGGCGCAGGCTTGAAGCGCACGATGCTCCGCCGGTTCTGGATGATGGGCAACAGGGCCATGACGTCTAGGCCATGATAAGGGATCGCCTTTCGTATTGCAATGGTTTTTTTGCGGCGGTATGCTGGAGGGCGGGATGCCAACGAGAACCGCCGCGGTCCTGGCCGCGCTGCTGACCTGCCTGACCGTCGCGCTGCACGCCCAGTCTCCTCTGCCCCCCGATGCCCGAGGGATCCTGGCGGACCGCGACCGCATCCGGGCCCTCCATCCCCGGATCGAAGGCTCCGCGTCCGAGCTCCAGCTGCTGGAGCTCGTGGAGGCGCGCCTGGCGGACCTCCGGGTGCCGTACAGCCGCTTCGGGTTCCGCGAGTCCGATCTCACCCATTCCTTTTCCACCTGCCTGGAGGCGAACCTTCCCGGCCTGCTCCCCGACACCCTGGTGCTGGTCGCGCCCCTGAACCACCCCCCCGAGGCCTCGCCCGAGCAGGACGGGTCGATCAACACCGCGCTGGCCCTGGCGATTCTGGAGCGCTACTCCCGGGAGCCCCCGCCGCTGTCCCTGAAGGTGCTCTTCCTCGGAGCCGAATACGGCGGCGACCCCATCCTGGACTCCCCCGAGGCCGAAGCCGCGGAAAGCGACGCGGGCGAAGAGGACGACTACCCCAAGGGAAGCCGGCTGTTCCTCCGGGACTTCTACCCGGAGCACCGGGCCATGGTGCTGTACCTGAACCTCGAACGCATCCCATCACGGCTGCAGCTCAGGGCCGGGGGCAGAGGCATCGAGAGCCCGTACTGGCTCATCGACCGCCTGACCACATCCCTGAACGCCACGGACATCTTCTTCCTGGTGCGGGGCAACGAGAACCAGATCTTCCGGGTCGGGCTGACCTCGGAGCGGACGATCATCGAACCGTACCTGGACGCAGGGTACCCGGCGGCGAGCCTGGAAGGGGAATATGCGGCGCTCTCGCCCCTCGAGCAGGAGAACTGGGTGTTTGCCTTCAACCTGTTCTTTGCTTCGTTCCTGGAGGGTTTTCGGGACGGAATCCCCGAGACCTGGGACCACCACTACCTGTTCTTCCAGGCCCGAGGCTTCTACCTGAGCATCTCGGAGAAGACCTACGTGATCATCCTGATCGCGGTGCTGGCCGGAATCCTGCTGTACGGCTTGATCTTTACGCGCCGGCTCCGCAAGTACCTGCGCGTCCTGCTGCGGAGCTTCTGGGCCCTGCCGACCATGCTGGCGTTCATCTTCGTGCTCCTGTTTCTGGCCAGCTGGGCCATCGAGGCAGTCCTGGCCCTCCGCAACATGCCGAGCCTGTGGGAGGAGCTGCCGCTGCTGTTTCTGGCCTTCAAGATCACCCTCCCGTTGTTGGTCCTGTTCATCCTTCTGAATTTCCTGCATCGCCTGCCGATCCCGCGAAGGGGGAGCTTCTACTCGGCGGCCGCGCTGCTGTTCCTGCTGGTGGACATCATCGTGCTGGCGATCATCAACATATCCTTCACCTACTATTTCCTGTGGGCCTTCGCCTTCGCCCTGCTGTTCTCGGCTGCCTCGAACAGGGTCCTCAAGGTGCTTCTGTTCCTGGCGGCTCCCTACTGGATCGTCAAGACGGTGTTCGAGCTGTTCACCCTGCCGCGGCTGGAGTTCTGCCAGGTCCTGCTGCTGTCGAAAGTGAGCGGAAACCTGCTGATCGCGGTGGTCCTGCTGCCCTTCGTGCTTATGTTCATCCGCCTGCGCCTGATCTTTCCGCCGCTGCACATCGTCACCGACCGGGCGCGCCGCAACGCGACCGCGGCGCTGTTCGTGGTCGTGACGGGGGGATTGCTGTCGGTCTTCTTCCTGTACTCCCCGTATGCGGGCGGGCGCCCGCAGCCGGTGACGGCCCACTACCGGATCGACGCTGACTCGGGGGAGAATCGCCTCGACCTGTCCAGCCCGGCGCCGCTGGGCTCGGTTCGGGTGCGCAACGCGCAGGAGTCCACGGTGGTGAGCACCCAGGCGCGCCGGATCGAGATCCCGTTGCCGGCGACCGAGGAGCTCCTCGAGACCCGCACCAGCTCGGTGGGGTTCCTCGACCGCAAGAACGTGAGCCTGACGCTCCTGCCGGCGGGGCGGCCGTACCGGGTGTACCTGCGCATCTCCTCGGCCGATGAGTTCACTCTGTTCGACGCCAACTTCCCGTACCTGCGCGGGCCTGCAGGCACGCAGTACGAGATCCTGATCGGGGCGAACCCGCCGGTTCCCCTGCCCGTGGAGCTCACCGTGCCGCGGGACCGGGATTTTCGGGTGGAGATCCGCATGGACTACCTGACCCCCCCCACCGCGTATGCCGTGAGCGGGGAAAACATCGACGTGCGCAGCCGGTTGACCTACCGTCGGGTCCTGGCGGTCAGGACCTGAGCCGCTCCCGGCGAGCGCGATGAAGCTCTTCTTCCACGTAGACCTGGACGCCTTCTACGCCTCCGTGGAGGTCCTGGACGATCCCGCCCTCCAGGGCCGGCCGGTCATCGTCGGGGCGCGGCCGGGGCACCGCGGGGTGGTGTCCTCCTGCTCGTACGAGGCCCGGCGCTTCGGCGTGCGCTCGGCCATGCCCATCTCCCAGGCCCAGCGCCGCTGTCCCGATGCCGTGTTTCTGCCGGTGCGCATGCGCCGGTACCTGGCCGAATCCGAGGCCGTGATGGGCATCCTGGGCGGTTATACTCCGGAGCTCCAGCAGATCTCGATCGACGAGGCCTTCATGGACATGACCGGCACCCGGCGGCTGTTCGGGCCGCCGCAGGAGGCAGGCCGCAGGGTCAAGGAGGACGTGCGGCGCTCGACGGGCCTGACCCTGTCCATCGGGATCGCCCCCAACCGGTACCTGGCCAAGCTGGCCTCCGAGCGCTCCAAGCCCGACGGACTGCTGGAGGTGCGGCCGGGGGAGGAGGTCCCCTTTCTCGACGGCCTGGAGCTCGAGGACCTGTGGGGGGTGGGCGCGCGCACCCTGGCGCGGCTGCGGGAGCTCGGCTTGGGCTCCGTCGGCGAGGTGCGAGCGCTGTCGGAGCAGGCCCTGTGCGCCAGGATGGGGGACGCCGGCGGGCGGTACCTGTCCCGGGCGGTGCGGGGTCTGGACCCCGGGATCCACCCCGGCAGCCCGAAGAGCCGCTCGGCCAGCAGCGAGGTCACCTTCGAGGAGGACGTGGACAGCATCCAGGTCCTGCAGCGGGTGCTCCTCGAGCTGGCCCAGGAGCTCATGCAGCGGCTGATTCGCGAAAAACTCAGGTCCGACACGGTGGTGCTCAAGCTGCGCTACTTCGACTTCACGACCACCACGGCCCAGCGGAAGCTCGGCCACTGGATCGCCTCCTCCGAGGAGATGCTCCAGACCGCGCTCCGGCTGCTGCGGGAGCGGTGGGACGCCGCCACGCCGGTGCGGCTGATCGGCATCGGGGCGGCCGACCTGGTCCCGCCGGGGGAGGTCCAGGGCGAGCTGTTCGAGGACTCCTCCGACAAGCGGCGCAAGGTCGAGGAAGCGGTGACCGCCCTGAAGGAGAGCATGGCGGGCGTCAAGATCACCCGGGCGAGCCTGCTGGAGGGGGGCCGCTCGCGCAGCGGCGAAGACCCGCGAACTTAGAGTCGCGCCGCCTCTACTTCCACTCCGCCAGGAGCTCTTTGGCCTTCCCGAGGTCGTCCTCCTGCCCGTCGGTGCGCCTGCCCAGGGACTCGAGCTCCCGGATCGTGGCCGTGAGCAGCTCCATGGCCTCGTCGCGGTCCGACTGGTTCTTGAGGGTGACGGTGGCTTCGTAGTAGGAGTTCTTTTCCATCGGGTCACCGGCGGCGCGGTAGCCGGCGGTCATCTTCTTCTGGTCCCGGGCGCGTCTGCTCGAGCTCCAGTTGCGCTCCCACAGGTGCTTGGCGAGCTGGGTGTAGTAGTCGTACACGAGCTCTTTCTCCCGCCCGGAGTGCACCTGGGCCTCCCGCAGGTCCACCGCTTTGCGCCCGAGGGACACGGCGTACTCCTTGTCGCCGAAGGAGATGGGGAAGCCCGGCACCTGCTCGTACAGCTGCCCCAACACGTAGTAGGAGTCGGCGTGCTCGGGATCCAGGCTCAGGGCCTTCTGGAGGAGATCCCGCATGGGCTTGGCCTTGGCCAGGGCGTTCATGATGCCTTTGACCTGGCCCCACTTGCCGATGTTGGCGGACTGCCAGTAGTACCCGAGGTGATTGCCCGGGTCTGCCTCGGTGGCCCGTATGGCCAGGGCCTCACCCTTCTCGAAGTAGCCCAACAGCTCGTCGGCCGCCGTGCCCCGGTCTTCCGCCTCTTCCCCGAGGTTGAGCCAGGCGCGGGCCAGGCGCCAGAGCACCGCAGCTTTCTCCGCGCCGCTGCCCGCGTCGGCCAGGGCATCCTCGAGCACTCCCCGCGCCTGGTCGTGGGCCCCCTGCTCGTGCAGGGCGTCGGCCCGCTGCAGGTCGGGAGTCACGTCCGCCGGGAGAAGCGCCGCTGCGAGAACCACGAGCCCCAGGATCAGCGATACCCTCTTCACATTCCACCTCCTGTGCGGACCACGCCGCAGGGAGCAATGCTATGGGGAGCGCCCGGCGGCGTCAAGGGCAGGCGCACCGGACCCGCAGAGCGGCGAGCGAGCAGGCGGCGGCCGCGGGCAGCGTCTCGACGCAGCCGCTTGACGCTCCGGGGCAGACCCATACAATGCACATTCTATGGCGAGCATGATTACCGTGGTGACCGGGGCCTCGGGACACGTGGGGGCCTGTCTGTCCCGAAGCCTGATCGAAGAGGGAAGGACCGTGCGGGTGCTGCTCCACCGGGACCAGCGGGCCCTGGAGGATCTCCCCGCAGAGCGGGTTAAGGCTGACCTGCAGGACCGGAGGTCCCTGGTCGAGGCATTCGCCGGGGCGGAGGTGGTGTACCACCTGGCGGCGGCCATCTCCATGGACCGCCGCAAGCTGGATAGGATGATGCGGATCAACGTGGACGGGACGTCAAACGTCATCGCCGCCTGCCGCGCCGCCGGAGTGCGCCGCCTGGTACACTTTAGCTCCATCGAGGCCCTGTCCGACCGCGGGCGGGCTTCGACAACCGTCGAGAGCAATCCCCTGGCGCAGCAGGAGGAGACGACGGCGTACGGATGGTCCAAGGCATGCGCCGAGACCCTGGTGCTCGAAGCCGCGGCGCAGGGCCTGGAGGCCGTGATTCTCAATCCCACCGCCATCGTCGGACCCTACGATTTCCGGCCTTCCCATCTCGGGAAGGTGTTGATTTCACTGTCCGAGGGAAGGATGCCTGTGCTCGTCGAGGGCGGCTTCAACTGGGTGGATGTACGCGACGTGGCTCGGGCGGCGATGGCGGCCGAAGAGCGCGGCCGCTCCGGGGAACGCTACCTGGTCGCGGGAACGTGGCTCTCCCTCCCGCAGCTCGCCCGCCTGGTGGACGCGGCCTGCGGCCGCCGGACCTTCCGCCTCGCCGTCCCCTGCGGGGTCGCCGGCCTGGGGGCCGGCATCATGGACTCCTTTGCCTATCGGGATGGCCGCGAGCCCGTGTTCACCCTCGACACTCTCCTCGCGCTCAGCAAGCACCGGCACATCTCGATCGACAAGGCCTCCCGGGAGCTCGGTCATGCCCCTCGGCCGCTCGAAGAGACGGTACCGCACACCCTGGCCTGGTTCGCGGAGCAAGGCTATCTGAAGCCGGCTGCGGCCTCGGAATACGGAACGGCCTAACCGGCCCACGGCGCCAGCAGGACGTGCAGCCCAACGGCGCCGAAAATGCCGACCGCCAGCCCGGCGATCACCTCCGGGAAGCTGTGACCGACCTCCGGAGGCAAGGGCGGCGCCTGCGGGGCGGGCCCGGAGGAGCGGCCGGCGCTGCGTTCGGCCAGCAGCATCGACAGGATCCTGGAGTGGGCCTGCACGGCGGCGCGCACCCTCAGGATATCGTAGATCACGATCGCGGCAAACACGAAGGACACGGCAAACAGCTCCGAGCCCAACCCCCGGGACATCGCCACCGCTGCGGCCAACGCGGCCACGAACGCGGTGTGGGCGCTGGGCATGCCCCCCGTGGAGAAGAACCAGTGCACCCTCAGGCGTTTGTCGCGGATCGAGTAGTAGACCACCTTGAAGGCCTGGCAGCCGAGCTGGATGACCACGGCGATGACCAGGCTCAGGCTGAGGGGCATGGGGAACGCGCTCCGGGGCCCGGCTCAGCGCTGGGGACGCTGCACCGTGACCATGGAGATGTAGCTGCCCTCCATGCCTTCCAGCGCCTTGACCCACTGGAGGAACTTCTCGGCCTCCGGCTTGTTGGCATACGGCCCCAAGCGCACCCGGAAGCGGGTGGCCCCGGCGACGACCCTGGTGGTGACCTTGGGGGCCAGCCCCCGCTGCACCAGGGAATCCCGAAGCTCATCGGCCCGGCTGCGGCTCGAGAAGGAACCCACCTGGATCCAGTACTCCGCCACCCGGACCGGTTGCGGCGCGGGCTTGGGCGCCGGCTTGGGGGCAGGGAGGGGAGCGGGGCGCGCAGCGGGAGACGGCGCACGCTCGGGACGCTCCGGCGGCGCAGCCACGGGACGCGCCGGGGCCGCAGTCCCGGAGACCGCCCCGGCGGGAGACGGCGCAGGACCGGGGGCGAAACCCGGGCCGGGACCCGGGCCGGGCACGAGCTCACGGGCGACCGGCACCTCTCCGTCCTCCAGGGGCTCGGCGCCCGCGGGCCCCTCGGGCTCGCCGACGATGATCACCATCTCCTCGGCTTCCTCCCCCTGGGCAGGTCTCTCCCGAAGACCGGGAAGCCCGGAACGACCGCGTACGTACTCGAAGGGGTCGAAACTCTCGACGGCAGGCGCCTCCCGGACCGCCGCCTCGGGTCCCTCGGGGCTGCGAGGACGCAGAAAGTACAGCCCCGCGGCCAGGACCACCACCAGAAAGAGGCTCACGGAGAAGATGACCCAAAGCACACGGTTGCGTTCCATAGGCGTCTAAGCGACCTCGATTCCTCTCTGCTTCAGGATGCCGATGGCCTGCTGCTCCAGCCAGTCCAGACCCCGAGAGTTGTCCACATAGTAAGTATCGACCTCTCGGGCGTTAGTTTTAGGACAGATTCCTCTCTGGGCGGCCAGGCGCCGCAGCGCCGCCGCCGGGCCCAGTCCGTCCCGGCGTTTGGCCCGCAGGAGACGCGCCGCGAGGGGTGCCCGCACGCAGATCACGAAGTCGCAGTGCCGCTGGAGTCCCATGCGGAACAGGATCGCCGCGTTGATCACGACCCGGGAGCCGGCGTGCTCCAGCAGCTGCTCCACCCGGGCCGACATCCTGGGATGAAGGATCGCTTCCAGCCGGCGCAGCCCGCGGCGGTCCCGGAACACCACCGCCCCGAGGCCCTTCCGGTCGACCGTGCCGTCCGGTCCCAGGACCCCGGGGCCAAAGGCCGCGACGATCTCACGGCGCACCTCCGGGTCCCGCAGGGCCGCGTGCCCCAGGGAGTCCACGTCGATCTGGCGGAAACCCCGCCCCTCCAGCACCGACACCAGGGCGTCCTTGCCCGTGCAGTACCCGCCCGCCACCCCCACGACGACGCGGCCGCTAATGGATCTCCCCCCAGTTCCTGCCGCTGTCGAGGCTGACCTTGAGCGGCACCTTCAGGCTGACCGCCCGCTCCATGGCCGTACGGACCACTCCCCGCACCTCCTCCAGCTCCTCTTCCGGCACCTCGAAGATCAGCTCGTCGTGCACCTGGAGCAGGAGCCGGGTTCGCAGGCCCCGCTCCGTAAGGCTGCGGTCCACCGTGATCATGGCCCGCTTGACGATGTCCGCGGCGCTGCCCTGGATCGGGGAGTTCACCGCGATGCGCTCGGCCCCCATCTTCTCGTTTCGGTTCCGGCTGTCGATCTGCAGGATGCGCCGGCGCCTGCCCATCAGGGTCTCCACGGAGCCGGTCTGCTCGGCGCGCCGCACTGTCTCGCGGAGAAATCGCTCCACCCCCGCGTACCGGGCAAAGTACCGGCGGATGAAGCCCTCGGCCTCGCTGCGGGGGATCGCCAGGTCCCGGGCCAGCCGGAAGGCGGACATGCCGTAGATGATCCCGAAGTTGACCGTCTTGCCGATGCGCCGCTGCTCCGGGGTCACCGCCGGTTCCTCCACCCCGAACAGCACGGCGGCCGTCTGCCGATGGACATCCTTGTCCTGCCGGAAGGCTTCCAGAAGCGCCGGGTCTTCGGACAGGTGCGCCAGCACCACCAGCTCGATCTGGGAGTAGTCGGCGCTCAGGAACAGCGAGCCGGGGGGCGAGACAAAGGCGCTGCGGATCAGGCGTCCCGCCTCCTCGCGCACCGGGATGTTCTGCAGGTTCGGGTCCTTGCTGGCCAGCCTGCCGGTGGCGGCCCCGGTCTGGAGGTAGTGGGTGTGCAGGCGACCGGTGTCCGGGTTCACCATCCGGGGGAGCGCATCCACGTAGGTGGACTTGAGCTTGGCCAGCTGGCGGTGCTCCAGCAGGAGCTCGGCGATCCGCTCTCCCGAGCGGGCCAGCTCCACCAGCACGGTGTTGTCGGTGGAATACCCGGTCTTGGTCTTCCGTTGCACCGGCAGGCCGAGCTCCTCGAAGAGCACCACCTGCAGCTCCCGGGTGGAACGGATGTTGAAGGCTCGGCCGCTCAGGGCAAAGATCTGCTCCTCCAGCACGGCGAGCTGGGTGTCGATGAGCTTCCCGTACTCCTCGAGGCGGGCCGAGTCGAGGGGGATGCCGGCGATCTCCATCCGCGCAAGGATGTCCACCAGGGGCATCTCCAGCTCCGAGAAGATCGACACGAGCCCCTGCTCCTCCAGCTGGGGGCGAAAGAGCTCGTACAGGCGATAGGTCACGGCGGCGTCCTCCGCCGCGTAGTCCGTGGCCCCGTCGAGCTCCACCTCCGCCAGGCTCTCGTGGGCGCCGACCGCCTCCTTGTAGTGGATGGTCTGGTAGTGCAGGAGGCTCAGGGCCAGGCTGTTCATGCCGAAGGAGGAGCGCTCACTGTCCAGCAGCCAGGCGGCCACCATGGTGTCGAAGAAACGGTTGCGCAGCCGCACCCCGGCGCTCCACATGACCTTGTAGTCGTACTTGATGTTCTGGCCGACCAGGGTCAGCTCCGGGTCCTCGAGCAGGGGGCGCAGGGTCTCCAGCACCGTCTCCTGGGGCAAGACCTCGACCCCCCGGGCCCTCACCGGGACGTAGCAGGCCCGATCCGGCGCCGTGGCCAGCGACACGCCCACGAGGTGCGCCCGCAGGGCGTCCAGGCTGTCGGTCTCCGTGTCGAAGGCGAACGCCCCGGCCTCCCGGGCGGAGCGCACCCACTCCTGCAGGCGCTCGAGGCTGAGCACGCTCTCGAAGCAGCCCGGCTCCAGGCGCTCCAGCGCTACGACAGGAGCCACCGGCGAAACCGGTGCCGCCGCAGGGCCAGGCGCTCCGGCCGCGGGGCCAGGCGCTCCCGCCGCGGGGCCAGGCGCTTCTCCGACCCCCAGGGTCCCCTGCCCGGACCCCTCTTCCAGCTCCTTCACCAGGGTGTGCATGCCGTGGCGGGCAAACAGGGCGGCGGCCGCGGCCAGGTCGGGCCGGGCCAGCTGCAGGGCCTCGGGCTCGAGCTCCAGGGGCACGTCGGTGCGCAGGGTCACCAGCTCGCGGCTCAGGTAGGCGCTTTCCCGACCCTGCTCGAGCTTTGCCTTGACGCCCGCCGGGGTCAGGGAATCCAGCTCCCGGTAGATCGTGTCCAGGTCGCGGTACTGGGAGAGCAGCTTGACCGCCGTCTTCTCCCCGATCCCCGGGACCCCCGGCACGTTGTCGGAGCTGTCCCCGGTCAGGGCCAGGTAGTCGACGATCTGCTCAGGATACACCCCCCGGGAGGCAAAGACCCCCTCCCGGTCCAGCACGCTGAACCCCTCGCCGCCCTTGGGGGGAGCGATCACGTACACGCCGTCCCCCACGACCTGCAGCAGGTCCTTGTCTCCGGAGAGCACGTAGCACTCCCGCCCTTCGCGACGGCAGCGCACCGCCAGGGTGGCGATCAGGTCATCGGCCTCGAAACCCTCCCGCTGAAGGCGCCGCACCCCCAGGGCGTCGACGATCTCGAGGATTCGCGGGACCTGGGCCTGCAGGTCCTGGGGGGCCTGGTCCCGGGTCGCCTTGTAGGCCGGATACCGTTCGTGGCGGAAGGTCGGCACGGGGGAATCCATGATCACACCCAGGTGAGAGGGGCGGCGCAGCTTGAGGAGCTGGAACAGGGAACGGAAGAACCCGAAGATCGCCGAGGTGTTCTCCCCGTCCGGCCCGGTCAGAGGGCGGCGGACAAAGGCGAAATAGGCCCGGAAGATCAGGCTGAAGCCGTCGACCAGGTGCAGGGGCTCGGGCCCCGCCGCCGGATCGCTCATGAGCGAACGTCGACCAGGCTGGGGACCCCGATGAGGGTGAATGGGGAAGCCGGCGCCCTTGCCCGCCGGCCCACTTCCTTGATCTCCAGGCGCAGCGTCTCGAGGCGCTCGCCCAGCAGGCGGCGGTTCTCCCTGTTGCGGGCCAGGGCCCGGGCGCGCAGGCTGTCCAGGCCGCTCCGGAGCGTGAGGATCGGCTGCCCCGGCTGCGGACAGCCGCGGCGGTACAGCTCCTCCAGAGGGTCGATGGCCCGCTGGAGGGCGGTGATGTCGCCGATGATCTCCTGCTCCAGCTCCACGTGGTCACGGATGCGCTCCACGTCCCCGCTGCGAATGGCGCTGCCCTGCAGCTCCAGCAGGCGGAGATAGCTCACGAACCTGTCCCGCTGCTCTTCGAGGTAGCGCCGCAGGCGGCGCAGGATCTGGATGCGTCGGTCGAGTCGGCTCTCCAAGGGACTACCCCGCGATGTTGACGCCCCCGCCCTCCGCGGACAGCCCCTCCGACGGGGCCTTGTCGGCGATGGACGCCCAGGCGTCCCTCAGCCCGGACAGGATCCGTTTGACTTCCTCGAGGGGCGCCGTGTCCTTCTTGATGTTGGCGTCCAGGATCCGGCGGTTGCAGTACATGTACAGGCTGAACAGGTTCCTGGCGATCTCCCCGCCCCTGTCGAAGTCCAGGGACACCATCAGCTCGGAGATGATGTCCTGGCAGCGGATCAGGTGGGTGCTGACCTCGTCGTACTTGCGGTGCTGGGCCTCCAGTCCCTCCCGGGCCAGGCTCAGGAACTTGAGCGCCCCGTCGTACAGCATGAGAATGAGCTTGCCCTGCGCTGCGGTTTTGATCTGGGTTTCCCGGTAGCTTCGTAGCGGATCCGTGCTTGTCAAGGTAGCTTCCACCCTTCCCTTCCTTCTCATCATCGGACGGGCTGCCCTAAATCCTAATCCTCACGCCCGGCCAATTTCAAGCGTAGTCGCGGCGCCCGCCTGCTCAGCGGGCGTGCTCGATCAGGGTCGTCACAGGCACGACCCGATACCCCCTCTTGAGCAGGGCGTCGATCAGGAGGTCCACCTTCTGGAAGAGGTAGTCCTCCCGCCCGCCCTCCGGGATGCCGATCCGGATCGGCACGATCGAACCCGGCTTCTTCTGCTCCATGACCCGCTCGACGATCTGCCCGGCGGACAGGTAGATGTCCTGGGCGGTGAGACTGGTCCGACGGGTCACCCAGTCCAGCGGATCCACGTCCCGGCCCACGTACGCGTAGTTCATCTCCGCCGACGCCGCCACGATGTCGGAGTTGACGAAGTAGTACGGGGCATGCCACAGGAGCGAGAGCTCGCGTCCCGTGGCGGCGTAGTAGTCGTCCTCGTTGCGGGCCAGACCCCGCTTGATGAACTCCCTGTCCAGGCGGAAGCGGGAATCGGTCATGTTGAAGTACACGTAGAACAGGGAGCCCACCTCGTGGCCCGCTTCGGCGATCTCCCGCACCGCGTCGGGGTGCCGGCGGATCACCTCGCCGTTGACGAAGAAGGTGGCACGGATGTTGTATTCGCCGAGGACCGAGAGGATCTCCGCCAGACCCTCGATCGAGTCGATGGCGTTGAAGGCCAGGGCGACCTCCCGCCTCCGGATGCGGGCCCCGTGGGAGAAGACCTCGCTGTCCAGCGGCTCGTCGCGCTCGGGGAAGGGCTCGAACTCCGGCGCTCCCGCGGGCAGCAGCGGCCTGGTCCCGAAACCCCTGGCGTCGCGAATCATGATCAGGTTGCGGTAGGGGTCCGACAGCGCCTCTTCCAGGTATACCCGCCGGGTCGGCGAGGCCGTGCGCTTGTCCCGGAGCCTGAGCTCGGCGACGGCCTCCCACCCGGGCTCGGCGAGCCCCCGCCGGTAGGAGCCCTCGCCCAGCTTCATCAGGACCGCGCTCTCGTCCTCCGAGAAGCTGTAGGCCCCGGCCTGGGACAGCCCGATCAGGACGGCCCGCCCGCTCTCGGGGTCCCAGCGCTCAATGAGTCGGCTGCCGGCGACTACCAGCCGGCCGTCCTCGCACCAGCGCACGTGCAGCGGGTCCTCATGCAAGCGGCTGTTGCCCGGCCTCCAGCTGAGCGGGTCGATCAGGGTCACCCGGTCCTCCAGGACGGCGGCGATGGTGCTGCCGTCGGGGGAAAGGACCAGATCGCGGGGCTGTTCGGGCATCTCCACGAAGGCGGTGGGACCTTCCTGGTCCCAGCCCTGCAAGCGGTAGACCGCCCGGCGGGGCCTGCCGTTCTGGATGCCCTCGGTCAGGACCGCCAGGGCCCCGCTGCGGGGCCAGACCACCCGCTTGACCGTGCGGCTCCGCGGCAGGTACAGGTACGGAAGCGCGTACCCCGTGCCGGTCGCGGAGAAGTCCTGGGCCCGGAGCGGGTACAGGAACAGGTTGCGTCCGCCCTTGTCCAGGAGGATGCGCTCTTCATTCGGTGCGACCCAGAAGCTGTCGAAGTTGGGATCGAAGGAAAAGGGGATCTTGCCCACCAGCTCCCCGATGGGGAGGTACCCGGCGTAGAGCGCCCGGGTAAAGAGCTCCCGGCTGACCATCCGGTACACCAGGGAGCCGGACAGGTAATACAGGACCCCCCCGTCGCTCCAGCGCACGTTCCGGATCCTCCCCTCGCCCACGCGGCGGTACTCTTCGGCGAGGACGCGCCCGTCCGCGAGCTGGCGGATGGAGAAGTAGTAGAGGGTGCCCGCCCTGCTGTAGACGAAGTAGTCGGACAGGGGCGACCAGGCGCAGGGCGGCTCTCCCAGGTCGATCTCCACTCCGCTGGCCACGACAGTCTCCCCCTTCTGGGCCAGGTCCATGAGGAGGAGATCCCCGAAGGCCGGCGTCCGGAGCTCGAAGCGCAGCACGTAGCGCCCGTCGGGGGATACCTGCAGGGGCGCCGGCGCCCCGTGGCCCACGCGCCCGTCCCGGACGAAGGAGGAGAGCATCTCCACCGGCTCCAGAGTCCCGGTCTGCGGGTCGCTGCGGAACACCCCGAAGCGGTTCTGCACCTGCACCCCCGCCTCTCCCGGCAGCACGACCACCTCCTCGGGGAACACGGTGAGCTGCGTGAGGGTCCCTTCCTCCAACCCGGCCAGGAACAGGGTGTCGTAGGCGCCGTAGCGGGGGCTGTCCGTCCCCGCCCGGAACAGCAGCCCGTCGGCGCTGCTCAAGTCGAGGCCTGCGAAGCCAACCTCGCCCGCGAGGCTCCCGGCGCAGAGAATCCCGGCAATCAGAAATACGGTCAGCCGTCTCAAGGTGGTGAGCGAATCTCCCTATGCTTGTATCTTCGGCATCCGGCTCACGGCTGTTCACCAAAAATACCCGGGGACGAGCCGGGGCGCAGCAGCTCCAGCAGGTCCCGCAGGATCGAGGCCGTGAGCCCCCAGATCAGGTAGCGGTCCCAACCGAAAAAGTACACCGGGCGCTCCTGCCTTCCGCCCCATCTGCCGCCGGGGAGTCTGAGCACCGGGAACTCCTCGCTCAGGGAGTACTCCTCGACGATGCGAGCCTGCCCGAACTCGCGCTGCAGGAGCTCTTCGACGGGAACGCTGAACACCTCTTCCACTTCCGTCTCCTGAAGCACGACGGGGATGCCGTCCTCAAGCAGGCAGACGAAGGGGTGGACGAACTCGCCGCGACGCCGCTGATGGGTGGGCAGGCGCCCGAGGACCTCCACCCGGGCCGAAGGCACCCCCAGCTCCTCCTCGAGCTCCCGCAGCGCGGCCTCCAGCAGGGTCTCCTCCGGCTCGACCCTGCCCCCGGGGAAGCTTATCTCCCCGGGGCTGCGGCTCAGGTGCATGGGCCGCAGCTCGAACAGCACCTCCAGGCCCCGGGGGCCCATGCGCAGCGGTACCACCACGGCGGAGTGGCTCTCCGAGCCGTCGCCGCAAGGAAGGCTGCGTAGTCGCACCCGCAGCTGCTCCAGCAAATCCACGATCCTGCCCTCCCGGCTATCATGGTTCATCTCCCCCGGCGGGGTCAAGGCGAAGCTCTGCTCGGGGCGTCCTTGACCTCCCGCCCCCGGGAGTGCTATCGTGCTGCTGAGTATGAAGGTCCTCGTCACGGGCGGGGCCGGGTTTATCGGCTCCCATGTGGTAGATGCTTACTTGGCTGCCGGCCACGAAGTCGTGGCCGTCGACAACTTGAGCACCGGAACCCCCAAGAATGTAGCCGAGGGGGCCCGCCTGGTTCTGATGGACATCGGGGCGGCGGAGTTCGAGACCCTCCTGCGCCTGGAGCGCCCTGAGGTCGTGAACCACCACGCCGCGCAGATCAGCGTCACCGCATCGACCCGGGACCCGGCCATGGACGCCCGGGTCAATGCCCTGGGGCTGCTGAACGTGCTGGGGGCCTGCATACGCACGTCCGTCAAGAAGTTCATCTTCGTGTCCACGGGGGGAGCGATCTACGGGGAGACGCAAGAGCGTCCGACCCCGGAAGGCTTTCCCCCGCAACCCCTCTCCCCCTATGGCATTCACAAGCTGCTCGGAGAACACTACCTACGTTTCTTTTCCCAACAGCATGGCCTCCAGTACACGGTTCTTCGCTATGCCAACGTGTACGGACCCCGACAGAACCCCCTGGGCGAGGCCGGGGTGGTGGCCATCTTCATCCATCAGCTGCTGCAGGGCCAGGCGCCCAAGATCTACGCATACCCCGAGGCCGGGCAAGAGGACGGCATGACCCGCGACTACGTCTACGTGGAGGACGTGGCCAGGGCCAGCGTGCTGGCCTTGGAACGGGGCGCCGGCGAGACCGTGAACATCGGCACCGGCCTGGAGACCACCACGGGGGCCCTCTACCGGGAAGTGGCCGCCTGTTTCCCGGATCCCCCGCAGCCCGAGTGGGCGGATGCCCGACCGGGCGACCTGCGGTTCAGCAGCCTGGATGTTCGCAAGGCGCAGGGCGTGCTGGGATGGAAGGCCGCTGTCAGCCTGCACGAGGGAATCGAGAAAACCGTCGCGTATTTCGCGTGATACGCGGTAGAGCGCGTGCCGAAAAAGGGGGGACTATGCCTCGGGTTCTGGAAATGGAGTTGTACTGCCCTGACTGCGGCAGGACCGTGGACATCCCGGTGTGCCACGGAAGGCCCATGGAGTACGACGGCAGCGTATTCTTCTGCCCGACCTGCGGAAAGGAATGGAAGCCGGTGGGCTGCTGCCAGACCAGCATGCAGATCCGCCGCAAGGTTCGGGACATCCGCAAGGAGATCTTCAGAGCCCTATGATCTGTGCCATCCCCGAGCACATCGGCATCCTGGCCTGTCCCGGCGGCGCCGCCTTCGCCAACCGGACCATCGCCGACCTGGAGGACCTGGCGGGACGCAAGTTCCGGAAGAAGATCGAAATCCTGGCCGCGCGCTACGGCCTGAGCCAGGAGCAGGTCATCCGTCAGGTCAATCTGGACCTGGACCTGCGCCCGACCACCCTGGACCTGAACCAGCCGACGGACAAATTCCGTCCGGCCAGTTTCAGGATCCCGGCCTATTTTACCCGCTTCGCCAACGGGGAGTTCAAGACCGAGATCCTGACCTCCATCCGCAACATGGACGTGTACGTCGTCCAGGACGTGGAGAATCACTACCCTCTGACGCTGAACCGCGGGGACAAGGAGCAGCACGTGCTGTCGGTCAACGACCACGTGTTCTGCCTGCTGGTCACCATCGACGCGGCCCTCCACGCCGGCGCCAACAGCGTCACGGCGGTGCTGCCCACCTACCCGTACTCCCGGCAACACAAGAAAAAGAGCCGAGAAGGGTTGACCGCCGCCCGCCTGGGGCAGTTCCTGGAGTTCGCCGGGGTCGACCGGATCATCACCCTGGATCTGCACTGCAAGGAGATCGAGAACAGCTTCAACCGCCTGCGCCTGGAGGACCTGCACGCCTCCTACCAGATCCTCAGGGTGCTGTCCACCGTGATGGACCTCAGGGACCCGGACCTGACCATCGTCTCCCCGGATTCCGGGTCGATCGACCGCAACAAGTTCTACGCCTCCGCCCTGGGCAAGTCCCTCGGGCTGATCTACAAGGAGCGCGACTACTCCAAGGTCTCCAGGAGCGCCAAGGAGAGCAACATCACCAGCGTTCGCCTGCTGGGCTCCGTGGAGGGCAAGACCGTGTTCATCGCGGACGACATGCTCGGGACCGGCGGGACCCTGCTGCGGGGCATGGCCGCCCTTCGGGACATGGGGGCCAAACGGATCATCTGCGCGGTCAGCCTGCCGTTCTTCAGCGGCAACGCCATGGAGGTGTTCGACGAGGCCTACCGCAACGGGCTGTTCCACCGGATCATCGGCACCAACGCCGTGTACCACGACAAGAGCCTGCTCGAACGGGAATGGTACCTGAGCGCGGACATCACCTACCTGTTCGCCCGGAGCATCTACCGGCTGCACTCGGGCAGGAGCCTGTCGAGCCTGCTGGACAACCGCAAGATCATCCAGAACATGCTCGATCACCAGGACGAGCGCAACGGCCGCAAGCCCCGCAGCGCGGCCGCCGAAGGCGAGCAACCGCCGGACGCCCCGTAGCGCGCGGCTGACGCCCCGTAGCGCTCCTCAGCCGTACAGCCCGGGAGGGTACTCCTGTCCCGTGTGCAGCCGGAACTGGGCCCTTGCCTGCGCCAGGAGCATCTGGAACCCGGGTATGATCGTGCATCCTGCCTTCCGGGCCCGGGCCGCCACCGGGGTGAGCTCGGGCTCGTACACCAGCTCGTACAGCGTCTCGTTTCCGCGGAAACGGTACCCCGCCAGGGGGTCGACACCCGCCTGGGCCCCCATCCCGGCCCCGGTGGCCTGCACGATCAGCTCGCCATACTCCTCGAGGCGCGCCAGGCCGGGAGCGTCCAGCCCCCCCCAGGCGCAGCCGAAGCGGGCGGCCAGGGCGGCGGCCCTTTCGGGCGTGCGGTTCAGCACCAGGGCCGGCACCCCGGCGGTGGTCAGGGCGTAGAGCACCGAGCGGGCGGCCCCGCCCGCGCCGATCACCGCAGCACGCCCGGGGCGCGACAGCAGCTGGGGGGCACGGCTGCGCAACGGCGCGAGGAACCCCTCCACGTCGGTGTTGGTTCCGTACCATCCGGCGCGGCGCCCGCGGCGCTCGCGGCGC
>JAFGFV010000413.1 GCA_016930895.1 Spirochaetales bacterium
CGGCCGCCTTCGGGGCACAGGGACACGGCCTTGCCCAACAGGTTGAACAGAATCTGCCGAAGCTTGCGCACGTCCACGGACAGGACCTCGGGAAGGCCGCTCGATTCCATGGACAGCCGGATCCCGTGCTTGAGCGCCTTCTCTTGAACCAGCGCAAGGGTGGCCGCCAGGAGATCCCGCAACTCGACGGGCGCAGGCTGCACGGCGAGCATCCCGGCGTCGATCTTGGTGATCTCTACGACGTCGTTGATCAGGCTGAGCAGCTTTCGGCTCGCCCCCAGGACATCCTGCAGATGCTCGGCCTGTGCTTCGTTGATCGGTCCTGCCCGGCGATCCGCCACCAGCTCGGTGAAACCGATGATGTGGTGCAGTGGCGTGCGCAGCTCGTGGCTCATGTTGGCCAGGAATTCGCTCTTGGCCCGGTTGGCCTCTTCGGCCAGCGCCTTGGCCTCCCGCAAGTTGGTTTCGGCCCGAGTGCGCTCGGTTATGTCCCGAAACACCAGCACCTGGCTCAGCGGTTTGCGGCGCTCCAGCACCCAGGACCGACGGAGGCTGTACACCCTGCGTTCCTGGGGACCGCCCAAGGCGATCTCGCGCTCAGGAAGCTCAGGGCCCTCCGGCCCATCCGCCGCCGCGCCATCGTTCTCCAGGGCCCCCGCCGGGAGCAGCTCCGCGACCCGCCGGTTGGACAGCACGCCGCCAGCCGGGCCCAGGACATCCTGCGCCGCCCGGTTCGCGTAGAGGATCCGGCCGAAGCGGTCGGTCACGACCACCCCGTCGCTCATGCTCTGGACCGCCGTTTCGTAGGAGGCGGGGATGATCTCGTCGAGCTGGTGGTGCAGGATGGTCCACGTAATCACGAGGCCCGCCAGCAGGAAGCCGAAGGGGGCGAAGTCCAGCCCGTAGAACGGCTTCACGTTCAGGAGATCCAGGAGGCTTCCGATCCAGGGCAGGAGGATCGCGTGGATCAGCACGGCGATCTGGCGCCGTTCACCCTTCGGCGTGCGGCGGTACAACCGAGCCAGAAGGAGCAGTCCCAGGGCCAGGAGCAGATAGGTATAGGCGAAGACGAAGTAGGACCACACTCCCCAGGAACGGTGCAGCAGCAGGAACGGACCCGAAGCGTCGATGCGGATATCGTAGGCCACCAGGCCGTGCCAGCGATTGGTCGCCATGAGGACGATGCTCGCCGCGGCCGGCAGCGCCATGGGGAGCAGCACCTCCCGACGCAGCCACCCGCCGAGCCCCGAGTACGTGGTCGCGAAGGCGATCCAGGTCAGGGAGACGAACACCCCGGCCAGGTCCTGCATGTTCTGCCCGACGAGCATGACCGGGAGCGTCGTCCCGGAGAGCTCCACGGCGTACCCGGTGGTCCAGACCGTCAGGTCCCACAGCAGCAGAGCGGCGTAGCGACTGCGTTGGGTTCCGTTGCGCCACAGCAGCGAGGCAAAGATGAAGGTCGCGGTGCCGGCCGCCAGGGCCGGCACGGTATAGGGGGTGAACTGCCAGTGCACCGGTGTCATGGTTCCGCTAGGATTATCGGGCTCCGCTAGGATTATCGACGAAACTGGCCGCGCTTCGTACTCATTATCCGCTCGGACTCCTCCCGCGCAGGAAGGCCCTCTTCGGCGTTGGGCCTCCTTGGTTGCCCTGCGGGGGGGCCGCTGCTATACTGGCCTTCCCATGCGCATGGGCATCATCTCCGACCTCCACGTGGACCTCAACGAAGCCGCTCCCGGGGACGACAGGGTCCTGACGGGATTGCTCCGCGTCCTGAAACCGCTGGACCTCGAGATCCTGGTCGTGGCGGGCGACGTGGCCGACGACTATCGCCGCACCCTGCGCTGCCTGGAGGCCATCGAGGCGGGCTCGGGAGTCCGCTGCCTGTTCGTGCCGGGCAACCACGACCTGTGGAACCCCAGTGGCGCCGCGGTCAAGGATCCGGCCGCCCCTGCGCCGGCGGGCCCACCCCTGCCCCCGCAGTGGAGCGCACGGGACAGCTACGAGGCCCTGACGGCCTTTCCCGGGAACCTGGCCGGAGGGTCCGTGGAGCTTCCCGGCGGCTGGACCGTGATCGGAGACACCGGGTGGTACGACTACGGCTTTGGCTCCCGGGAGTACAGCACCGAGGAGTTCGACCGCATGCGCTTCGAGGAGCGCCTGTGGTGGGACAAGGTCAACGCCCGCTGGGACCTGCCGACCCTGGAGGTGAACGAGCGCTTCCTCGCCAAGCTCAGGGGGCAGCTCGAACTGGCCGCGGGCAGGAAACTCGTGCTGGTCACCCACGTGGTGCCGATCGCGGAGCTGACGGTCCAGCCCCCCAAAGGCATCTGGGGGTATCTGAACGCCTTCCTCGGCAGCCCGCGCTACGGCGAGCTCGCTCTGGAATACTCCGTGGGGTACGCGGTGTGCGGACACGTGCATTACCGGCGGCAGATCCAGCGCGGGCAAACCCGGTTCATCTGCAGCTGCCTGGGCTACGCCCGCGAGTGGAGGAATCCCCGGGAGGTGGAGGCAGAGCTGCGCGAGAGCCTCGCGGTCGTCGATCTATAGCCTCAACCGGGACGGAGACGCTGAGAGCGGCCGGAGCAGCGGTGGGTGCTCAAAGCGCCCGGGTGAGCCGCGTGGCGATGCTCCCGGCCAGGACCGCCACATCCTCGAGAGGCAGGTAATTGACGATCCCTTCGTTGTGGAGAATCCCGACGTCCGGCGGGAACTCCTCGTCGCCCAGGTGCAGCACCACCACGCCCCGAATGCGCGGGAACACGTCGAAGGAGTAGGACAGGTCTCCGAACTCCTCCCGGGACCATCCCAGGGCCGAACAGGCGCGGATGAACTCCTGGGGGCTGGAGCCGAAGCGCCGGGCGATGCGCCCGGGCCCACGCTTGTGGTACGGCACCGCGTAGAAGGAGGCCCCCGGGAGGTTCTTGAAGCTTACCAACCGGTCGGAGTCGGGCTTCCCCCCCGGGCTGGTCAGGTAGTGCAGGACCAGGATCTTCTCGGTGAGCGGCAACTGGGGCGGATCGAACTCCGGTACCGGCCCGCCGGCCGGGATCGCCTCTGGCACCCGGACCTCGACCCGGCCGCCGAAGAAGGGCACGGTCAGCACGCGCCCGTTGCACGCCGCCCCGACGCGGCGGCACACCTCGGCCAGATCGATGTCCACCAGGAGAGCTGCAGCCTTCCGGAGGGACAGCTCGTAGGCCTGCCGCATGGGCGGGGTCTCGGGAGCTTCCACGCCGCTCACACCCACCTGGCCGCGGCCTGCTGGTAGTCCACCAGCTCCTCGGGACGGAAGAAGAGCGTGATCTCGCGTTCCGCCGATTCCGGCGAGTCCGAAGCGTGGATAAGGTTCATGCGGGTGTGCACACCGTAGTCGCCCCGAATGGTGCCGGGGGAGGCCGCGCAGGGATTCGTGGGCCCGCACATGCACCGGGTCACCTCGATCACGGAGTCCGCCTCCAGCACCGCCAGCACCGAAGGCCCCGAGGTGATGAACTGCACCAGGGGTTCGAAAAAGTCCTTTCCCCGGTGCTCGGCGTAGTGGCGCTCGGCAAGCTCGCGGGAAAGGCGGAGCATCTTGATCCCCTTGATCTTCAGGCCCCGATGTTCGAGCCGGGAGAGGATCGCGCCGACCAGGGCTCGCTGCACGGCATCCGGCTTCAGGATAACAAGCGTACGTTCCATGGGGTCCTCCGCAGCCGTGGTTGGTGTTCACCATACTACATCACCGCGAGGAGTTGCGCAAACTCTTCTGCGGGTTGATCTGATCCCTCCGCCGTACTAACCTCACGATATGGCTGGCTCTCTGAGTCTGTACGTGGCTGCGACCCGACAGAACGACGGCAAGACAACCGCCGCGCTGGGCCTTGTCGGGGCGCTGGGGGAGAGCTTCCCTCGGGTAGGCTACATCAAGCCCGTGGGGCAGCAGGTCAAGCTCATCGGAGACCGGCAAATCGACAAGGATGCCAGTCTCATCAAGGACGTGTTCCAGATCGGCAGCCCTCTGCAGGACATGAGCCCGGTGGCCATTCCGCGCGGCTTCACCGAGGAGTACATCCTCGAGGGAGACGTGCACTCGCTGCCCGAGAAGATCCTGGCGGCCTACCGGCGAGAGCTGGGGGTCAGCGACTTCATCGTCATCGAGGGTACCGGGCACGCCGGGGTCGGCTCGGTCCTCGATCTGTCCAACGCAGCGGTCGCCCGCATGCTGGGCGTGCCGGTCGTGATCGTGACCTGCGCCGGCATCGGGCGCCCGATCGACGAGGTCATGCTCAACAAGGCCCTGTTCGACAGCCATGGGGTCGATGTGCTCGGCGTCATCGTGAACAAGGTCATGCCGGAGAAATTCGACAAGGTCAACCGTCTGGTACGCTTGGGGCTGGAGAAGAAAGGGATCCGGACTTTCGGGGTCGTGCCCTTTGTACCGCTGCTGTCCAGCCCGACACTGAGGCAGCTCGCCGAGGACATCAAGGGGGAGCTGGTCAGCGGGGACGAGGGAGCCCTGGACCACATCGTCAGCCGGATCCTCGTGGGGGCCATGCCGGCCCACGAGGCCTTCTCCTACTTCAAGGGTGATGTGCTGCTCATCACCCCGGGCAATCGGGAAGACCTGATCCTGGCCGCCCTGGCCTCCAACATCCCGGCCGTGCAGGAGCACTACGCAGTCAAGGGGCTGATCCTGACCTGCGGCGTCCGGCCGAACCCCACGGTCCTCAAGGTGCTGAGACAGACCGGGACGCCGGCCTTCCTGGTGGCGGACGATACCTTCACGACGGCCCAGAAGATGACCAACCTGATCGTCAAGATCCGACCCGAGGACGACCAGAAGATCGAAACGGTCAAGCGGGTGATCAAGGAACACGTGGACGTCGCCGGGATCCTCGAATCCCTGCGTGCGGCCCGGACCAGGCGCCCGCGTGGGCAGGACCGGTAGCCCTGCGCCTGCGGCGCGAAGGGCGCCCTGGACGGACACTAACCCGAGTATTTCACTAGTATATATTGACCCGCGGCTCTCCGGTTCGTACCCTAGAGGTACAGTGGAGGTGCAGCGGATGAACGCAACGACGGTGACCGACGGCATTTTCCGCTTGTCGGCGAATGCCGGTTCGGAGATCCTCTTCGAGTCCATGTGGCCCCTGCCGCACGGGGTCTCCATGAACTCCTATATCGTCAAGGGCGACAGGTGCGCGATCATCGATGGGGTCTGCGGGTGGGACGGGGTGCCGGAGACCCTGCTCGGCCAGCTGGAGGCCCTCGGGATCCGTCCGCAGGACATCGACTACGTGGTGTTGAACCACCTGGAGCCGGACCACACGGGATGGCTCGAGGCCTTCCGCAGGCTCCGCGAGGACTTCACGCTCGTGGCCAGCCCCAAGGGATTGGAGCTGGCACGGGCCCTGTACGGGATCGAGGGCAAGGCCCGGGCGGTCGCTGCCGGAGACCGCCTGGATCTCGGAGGGGGCCGAGAGCTGGAGTTCGTGGAAATCCCCAATGTCCACTGGCCGGAGACCATCGCCACGTACGAGCATTCCAGCGGGACCCTGTTTCCCTGCGATGCGTTCGGGTCCTTCGGCTCGATCGGGGAGGCCCCGTACGACGACCAGCTGGATTTCGGACAGCTCGAGTTCTATGAGGGGGAAGCGCTGCGCTACTACGCAAACATCCTGGCCACCTTCTCCGGGCCGGTGGGCAAGGCCATCGAGAAGCTCCAGGGCTTCCCCATCCGCATTCTGGCCCCCGGGCACGGCCTGGTGTGGCGCCGGGACCCGAAACGGATCATCGATCTGTACCGTCGCCTGGTGAGCTACGCCCGGGGCCCCGCAGAGCCCCGGGTCACGGTAATCTGGGGAAGCATGTACGGGAACACGGAGAAGGCCGTCGAGGCCGTGGTCGCCGGGCTCGAGGCCGGGCAGGTGGCCGTACACGCATACCAGGTGCCCCAGGACCATGCCTCCTTTGTTCTGGCCGATGCCTGGCGGTCCAGCGCGATCGCCATCGGCGCGCCGACCTATGAGTACCGGATGTTCCCGCCCATGGCCGCAGCGCTGGACGAGCTGGGGCGCAAACGGGTCCTCCGGAAAAAGGCTCTTCGCTTCGGCTCCTTCGGCTGGTCGGGAGGAGCACAGAAGGAGCTCGAGGAGATCCAGGAGCGCTGGCGAATGGGATGGGAGTTCCTCGAACCCGTGGACTTCAAGGGCGCCCCCCGCCCGGCGGACCTCCGGCTGCTGGAGCAGCGGGGCCGGGAGCTGGCAGCGGCCGCAAGACGCTACGCCGACGAATCCGCCGGCGCGGAGGCGGCCTCCTGACGTCCGGGCCGCGGACCGGCGGCGCCACTCCTGCCGCTGGTAGGGGGAACTGCCTCGGAAGGGGTCGCCCCCGCAAGGGGGGTCTGCTATACTTGGAAAGGAAATGCCGCCCCTGAACCCTTCCCGCGACCGGAGTTTCGCCGCCGTGCGCCGGGCTGCGCTGACGGCCCTGCTGCTTCTGAGCGGCCTTCCGCTCCGCGCCTCTCCTGGAGTGGAGGCGGCCTCGAGAGTGGACTTTTCGGCGCTCCTCCATCTGGCCGAGCTCTACGATTCCATGCTCGCCGCCGGGCTGGGAAAAGTGCACGAGCGCTGGCAGGGAGTGTACCGCGAGATCGCCCTCGTGGACATCGAGGCAACTGAGAACCGGTATTTCGTGGGCACTGGCTGGGGACAGCAGCACCAGGTGGTCATGATCCGCGGCACCGCAAACCTGACTAACCTCCGCCTGGACTTCAAGATCGATCCTCATTTCAACGAACGGCTCGGGATTGTGCTCCACCGGGGGTTCGAGGAGACCGCCCTGACGATCTACGCGGACCTGGTCCCCTACCTCGACAGGGACTCCTCCTTGACGCTGAGCGGCATGTCCCTCGGCGGGGCGGCCGCCGTGATCCTGGGCATGCTGCTGTCGGCCGATGGCTACCGGGTGCGGGAGATCGTCACCTTCGGACAGCCCAAGGTGACCGACGCGCAGGGAGTCCGGAAGTACGGGCACTTGCCGGTCCTGCGGGTGGTCGACCGGCTGGACCTGGTGCCGCGCCTGCCTCCCCCGAGCGTGGAGGATCCAGCAGTCCAGGGCTTCGAGCACCTGGGCGACGAGGTGCTCCTCCTGGACTGTGAGTACTACTGCTACGTTCCCCAGGCAGTGGCCAACGGCCCGCAGATGGCCCGCTACTGGGACGAGTGGGAGGGAACCGACGCCCTCCCGGCGCTGCTCGACCACGTGATCTACTCGTACCTCAACCGCCTGCGCCCCAAGGTCGAGCGGGCGGTCGAGATCCCCTTCGAGCCGCGCGAGCTGTTCCGGGACATCGACTGCCAGGAGTAGCGGCGGGGCGATCTCGGGCAGCAGCTGGGAAGGTCAGTCCTCCCCGCGAGACCCGGCACGGGAGGCGACAACATCCGCCACGGTGACCTGCGGGTGATGATAGCGCGTCCGGTTCTCGGTGAGCCTTCCATACTGGATTGCCTGCTCCGGACACCAGTGGAAGCAGGACCAGCACTGCTCGCAGTGATGCAGCCACAGGGGACGCCCGCTCTCCAGGCGGATGTTCCCCGCCGGACAGACGCGCGCGCACACCCCGCATCCGTTGCACCTCCCGTCGGCCCGGAAGAAGTAGTCCATCCGGGGGGTCAGGGGGGCCACGAGGCGGTTCAGGGGCGGGAAGACGGCGTTTTCCCACCAGGAGCTGCGTTCCGGTGGATGGTCCTCCCCTCCGCCCACGACCGCCGCGATGTATTCGACCTTTCTGCGGGCCGCCGAGAACAGGCTCTCCTGGCTCTCGGGCGAGCCGGGACCCCCGAAGGGAGCGTAGTTCGAGGGCATGAGTACCGAGAACCCGGCCGCCAGCCTGGATCCACGCCTGCGCAGGAGCCGATCCAGGCGCACGAGAGTACGCACGACCTGCCCAGCGTTCACAGCCACGGCGAACACGCACCGTGGCAGATCCGCCGGCGGGTCCTGGACGAACGCCTCGACCCGGGGAGGCAGGCCCCACATGTGCACCGGGAACACCAGCACCAGGGCAGAGGAGTCGGGAGAGGTGGGCCCCGGCAACAGCGGGAGCAGCCGGCTGCCCGGGAGCCTCTCGGCGAGAAGCCGAGCCACCCATAGGGAGTTGCCGGTGCCGGTGTAGCAGTGAATTCTCGCGCTCAAGGGAGGATGTCGAGGAGAAGGCGGCAGAGTATCAGGTGTCCCTCGGCGTTCAGGTGAAGACCGTCGGGCTCCAGGACGTCGGTGCCCCGCTCCACGATGGCCTCGGCCAGGTCAGCTACCGGGCTGCCGTTCTCTCTGGCAAGCTCGCGGATCGCCGCGTTGGTGGCCTCCAGCCGCGCGGAATCGTAGATCCAGTTGCCGTCCGGAAAGAACGCTCGCAAGCGCTGGTTGTCCACCGGCGGCATGGTCACGTGCACGATCTCCTTGCCGGCCTTGAGCAAACGTTCGGTCAGGTACCGCAGGTCGCGGAGGTATTCCTCCAGGCTCACGTTGCTGATCCCCGCCGGATCGTCCAGCTGCCGGCAGTCGTTGGTGCCGAAGAACACGATCGCCCAGTCGAACTCCTGGCTCAACACCGTCGAGTAGAAACGATTGATCACGTCGGAACCGGTGTCCCCGGAGACCCCGCAGTCGAGGATCGAGCGGGCCGGGCCGACCGCCCCACCCTCCTGCCGCCAGTACTCGGCCAGGATCTTCGCGTAACTCTCCCGGTCGCTCGTGATCGAGTCCCCCAGGGCCAGCATCGTCAGGGGCGCGGCCGCCGGCTGCAGCGGTCTTTCCACCGCCAGGGAACGCGCCAGCGCCGCGACCTTGTCGCGGTAGCGCCCGTCGATCCGTCTCAACTCCTCCAGCCCGACGCCGTACACGCGCGCGATGACCGGCAGGTCGTCGTCCTCGATCAGGAGTCCCAGCGACTTGTGGAGATTGAACTTGTGCATGAAATCCAGCTCGTACGGAAGTTGACTCATGGGGGCCTCCCTGGCGCGGACAACACGCGCATGCGCCGGGTCACTCCCGTCGATAGGGCCGACGGACGGGCCGGCGGCCCATCATACCAGGAGGATCCGCCGGAGCGCAAGCGAGGCGATGGGTTGAGCGGGAACGCGGAAACCGGTTTTCGAGAGAGCAGTGACAGGGACAAGACAAGAAGTCCATTCCCATAACCCAGGGCGCTTGCCTTCCGGGGGGCCCTCCGGCGCCGGCCTCGGACGTTTCCGCGGAAGCGTCCTGGCCATACCGGCCCGACGGGACCTGGTCGGCCATCCGCCGCGCCCCACCGGGCGCCGCCGGCAGCAGCCGTCGACACGAGATGCCTTTACTTCGGCGGCGAAATCCGTGAAGATGCCCGCAGGGGGGGGCAGGACAGCATGTGCAGCAAGGCGGCTTCGGGCGGGCGCGGTCGGGTATGATCGTCGACACCCACGCTCATCTGTGCGATCCGGCCTTCGACCCGGATCGGGAGGAGGTGTGCGCGCGGGCCCGCGCCGCCGGAGTCGCAGCAATCGTGTGCGTCGGCGAGAGCCTCGAGGACGCCCGCAGGAACCTGGCCTTGGCCGACCGTTACGCCGGCCTCCGCCCTGCGGCCGGGCTCTACCCGGGCCGCCTCGACGAGGAGGAAGCGGAGGCCCTGGTCGGATTGATCCGGCGGGAGCGCGGGCGCCTGGCAGCCGTGGGAGAGGTCGGTCTCGACTACTGGTTGGTCAGGGAGGAAGAGGAACCGGCCCAAAACGGTCTACCGCCTCGACGGGAGCTCCAGCATACCCTGTTCCGCCGCTTCGTGGACCTCGCAATGGAGCTGGACCTGCCCCTGAACGTTCATTCGCGGGCCGCCGGCAGGCAGACCATCGCCCTGCTGCTGGAGAGGGGGGCCAGGCGGGTGCAGCTCCACGCCTTCGACGGAAGGGCCGCCACGGCACTGCCGGCGGTGGAGGCCGGCTACTTCTTCTCGATGCCGCCTTCCGTGGTGCGGTCACGGCAGAAACAGAAGCTCCTCCGGCACCTTCCCCTCGAGTGCCTGCTCGTGGAGAGTGACAGCCCCGCTCTCGGGCCGGAGATGAGGATCCGAAACGAGCCGGCCAACACCCGGGTGGCCGTCCACGCAATCGCCGAGATCAAGGACGTGCCGGAGCAGCGGCTGATCGGAATCCTGGCGGAGAACACCGCCCGCCTGTACGGACAGTGAGAGAACAGGGCATGCAGACCGTCTACCTGGCGCGCTGCGCCGCCTACGACATCGAACCCCTGTGCGAGCTGGTGGAGCGCCTGCTCGCCCCGGCCGCCGCCGGGCGCTTCCGGAGCGGCGAGCGGATCTGGGTCAAGCCCAACCTGCTGGCTGCCCACGAGCCCGACAAGGCGGTCACCACCCACCCGGCGCTCGTCGAGGCCGTCCTGCGCTTCCTGAAGGCCCGGGGGGTCACGCCTGTGCTCGCCGACTCTCCGGGAGGGGTCGTCCGCAGCCCGGCCCGGGTGTACCGGGCCACGGGCATGGCGGAGCTGGCCCGGCGCACCGGTGTCGAGCTGCTGCATCTGGAAACGGCGGGGGCCGCCGCCCATGTCCTCTCGGACGGCACCCCCCTGTACCTGAGCTCCCTGCTCGACCGGGTGGACGGGATCGTGAACCTCCCCAAGCTCAAGACCCATTCGCTCATGCTGTCGACCTTCGCCCTCAAGAACCTGTACGGGGTAATCCCGGGCTTCCGCAAGGGCGAGTACCACAAGCTGTACCCTACCCCGAGGCGTTTCGCCTGGCTCCTCGCGGAGCTCTACGACCGTCTCCGGCCCAAGGTGCGCCTCAACCTCGTGGATGGAATCTGGGGCATGGACGGAAACGGTCCCTCGGCGGGAAACGCGAAACCCTTCGGCCTGATTGCGGCGGCCGGCGACGCCGTGGCCCTGGACGCGGCCCTCGAGCGGCTGCTCGGTTTCCGCCGGCCCAGCCCGCTGGCACGCGAGCTCGAGCGACGCGGCTGGCTCGTCCCGGCCGAGACCCGCTGGGTCGGCCCCCGCGGCAATGATCTGCCCCGCATGCAGCTCCCTGCGAACTGGTACATGAGCTTGACGCCGCGCTGGATGGCGCGGCTGCTCGGCCGGGCCGTGGAGGTCTATCCCGACGTGGACCCGGAAAAATGCGTGATGTGCGGGGACTGCATGCGCGCGTGTCCGGTCGGGGCTATCTCCATGGAGCCCGGCCTGAGCCCGCCGCGTTTTGACTACCAGGCCTGCATCCGCTGTCTGTGCTGCCAGGAGCTGTGTCCGGAGAGCGCGGTCGGGTTCCGCAAGACCCGCCTGGCCCGACGGCTCTCCGAGCGGGGCCGGAACCCGTCAGGCCGGATTGTGTCGGGACCGGATCCTGTGAAGCCCGATCAGATCAACAGGCCGCGAGGAAAGCTCACGAGGAGCAGCCGGTCGAAGAAGAAATAGAACCCCACCGTCACGGCGCAGACCAGCACGACCCGCAGCAGGATCTGCCGCGGTCGACGCTCACGGCGTTCCAGGACCACGGTCATGAGCGAGAACATCACCAGGCTGGTCACCAGGAACCCCAGTACCGCGAGCAGGGCCACCCAGGCCACCATCATGATCACGGCCAGGGCCAGCGGCAGCGCGTTCCCTTCGACCAGCACGAAAATCCTGCCCGCCCCAGGCCTCACGAAGCTCAGGGCCAGCAGGAGCAGGGACAGCCCCCCGAGGATCAAGATGATGACCCGGGGGAACAGGGCACTCAGGGGGCTGAACTCCCGGGCCGCCAACCAGGCGTACACGCAGACCCCGAGCAGGAAGAGGGCGGCGATCCGATCGGCGCGCTTCATCGGCGGCCCCTCTCCCGGACCTTGCGCAAGGCTTTGGCCGCGAAGGGCCAGGCCGCGGATACCACAGTCAGGACGATCAGAACCAGGGAAAGAGGGCGGGTAAAGAACATGGCCGCCACGGAACCCGCCGCCCTGCCCATCAGGATCGACTGCACCAGCCCCTGCTCGCAGATCGATCCCAGGATCAGGCCGAGGACGATCGGCCCGGCGCTGAAGTTCATCTTCTTGCCGACGTACCCGATCAACCCGAAAAAGAGCATCACGTAGACGTCGAAGACGTTGCGGTTGATGGCGAAGGACCCGATCACCGACAGGAAGAACACCGTGGGCGCGAGAAGAGTCACCGGGAGCCGCGTGATCAAGCGGGAGATCCAGCGCCCGCTGAAGATCCCGACCGGCAGGATCAGCAGGTTGGCCACCACCAGGGAGAGCATGAAGGTGTAGGTCACCACGCCGTGGTTGGTGAACAGCTCCCTGCCCGGCCGCATCCCATGCAGCAGCAGCGCCCCCAGGAGCACCGCGGCCGGGGGCGCTCCGGGGATACCGAGGGTGAGCAGCGGGATCAGGGAGCCGGAGACCTCCGCGTTGTTGGCGGCCTCCGCCGCCACCACCCCGTCGGGGTTCCCCTTGCCGAAGGTGTCGGGGTTGCGCGAGGCGCGCACCGCCTCGTTGTACGCGACCATGGCGGCGATGTTGCCGCCAGCCCCGGGGATGATCCCGACGATGGTGCCGATCACCGCCGAACGGACCACCAGGAAGGGCCGACGCACGATTCGGATGAACACCCGCCACAGCACCCGCCTCTGGCGGCGATACGGGATGGCCGTGTGGTGCTCGCCCTTGCGCTCGATCATCCCGAGCACCTCGGGGACGCAGAAGAACCCGATCAGGGCCGGGATCAGGGCGATCCCGTTCTGCAGGCTCAGCCATCCGAAGGTGAAACGCACCGAGCCCTCGATGGGAGCGATGCCGATCATGCTGAGCAACAGGCCGAAGGCCCCGCCGATCAGGCCTTTCAGGATCGAACCGGTGGACAGGGTGGCGATGATGGTCAACCCGAAGGTGGTGAGCCAGAAGAACTCCGGCGGCCCGAAGCGCAAAGAAAGCCGGGACAGGGGGGGAGACAGGAACAGCAGCAGCAGCACCCCGAGCAGGCCGCCGAGCACCGAAGCCATGGTGGCGGTGACGATGGCCTGGTAGGATTGCCCGCGCCGGGCCATGGGGTAGCCGTCGAAGCAGGTGGCGATCGCCGAAGGGGTGCCGGGGGTGTTCAGCAGGATCGCCGAGAAGCTCCCCCCGTAGATGGCCGACACGTAGATCCCTCCCATCAGGATCAGGCCGTGCACCGGCTGCATGGTAAAGGTGAACGGCACCAGCAGGGCGATGGCCATGGTGGCGGTGAGCCCGGGAAGGGCCCCTACGACGGTGCCCGCCACCACCCCGACCAGGACCAGGAGGAGATTGGTGGGGTTGAACACCCCGATTATGGATGCGACGAGCAGCTCATTCATAGAGGTCGCCCTCCAGGGCCGTCCTGGGCGGGGACGCTATCGTCCTCCGCCCGCCGGTCTACTGGATCTCGCCCAGGGTGCGCAGGGCGTCCGTCATTTCCTTCTTCTTGGCGGCGATGTAGCGGGCGAACTCGCCGGACTTCATGTACTGCATCACGAAGCCCATCTCTTCCATTTTGGCCACGAACTCGGGGTCGCGGGTGACGTGGTCGAAGGCCTCTTCGAGGACCCGTACCACCTCGGCGGGGGTGTTCGGAGGCACGCAGACCCCCCGGTCGATCCCGGCGGTCATCTCGAAGCCCTGCTCCTTGAAGGTCTTAACCCCCGGCAGGGCCGGGAAGGGCTTCTCCGTGCCGATGCCCAGCACCGTGATCTCGTCGCGGTGTCCGACCAGGTCGTCGGAGTTGGCGAACAACACCTGGGTGTGCCCCCCGAGGAACGTAGCCACCGATGGAGCCGCGCCGGTGGAGGGAATGTAGGTGAACTCGGCACCCGTCAGGTACTGCAGCTGCAAGAGGGCCAGGTGATGCCCGGAATGCGTGCCGGAGCCGCCGACCGTGATTTCTCCCGGGTGGGCCTTGGCGTAGGCCACCAGCTCGTCGAGGGTCTGGTACGGGCTGGACTTGAGCACCGCCAGTCCGATGGGAGTGGTCTGGAAGAGGTAGACCGGAAGGAGATCCCCGGTCTGGTAGCCGGCGTTGTCCCGCACCAGGGGCTGGACGATGATGTGGGGGATGTTGTTTCCGCAGATGGTGTAGCCGTCGGCCTCGGTCTTGACCAGGTTCGCCCAGGCCACGGCGCCGCCGGCCCCGGGCATGTACTTCATGACCACGCTGGTCCCCAATGCCTCTTCCAGACCGGGCTTCTGGTACAGCGCCGTGATATCCGACTGCCCGCCCGGATCGAACGGGATGACGTACGTGATGGGCTTGGAGGGGAAGGCGCCCCCTTCCGTCTGCCCGGCGGCCACCGCCAGCCCAGCTGCCAGCAGCAGGGCGGCCGCAGTGAGACCCGCCAGGGCGAACGCTCTCACCGTCGATCGTGCAGTCTTCATGACAGGATACTCCTCGTTTCTGGGATAAACGCGCCCCCATACTATCGGAGCGCACCGGACCTGTAAAGGGGGACCCACGCAGTGGCTACGCGCCGAAGATCTCCGGGTTGACGATGAAACGCGGCCGATGCCCCGTCAGGACCCCCACCAGCTCGTCCATGCCCTGCACCATGTCCGCCTCGTGGCTCTCCTCCGAGTACCAGGCCACGTGCGGGGTCACCAGGGCGTTTTCCAGCCCGAGCAGGGGGCTGTCGGAAGCCGGCGGCTCCTTGTCGAGCACGTCGATCCCCGCCCCGGCGATCCCGCCCGTCTCCAGGGCCTTGCACAGGGCCTGCTCGTCCACGATCGGCCCCCGGGCGGTGTTCACCAGGACTGCGTGAGGCTTCATGAGAGCCAGGGCGCCCTCATCGAGCATGTGGAAGGTCTCCCCGGTCAGAGGGGCATGGACCGTGAGGTAGTCCGCGCGGGTCAGCAGGTCAGCCAGCTCGTAGCAGCGCTCGACACCGAGCAGGGCAAACAGGTCGTCGTCCAGGTACGGGTCATAGGCCGCCACCCGCATGCCGAACCCCTTGGCCTTGGGCACGACCGCCCTCCCGACGCGCCCCAGGCCGATGATCCCCAGAAGCTTGTCCCGGAAACTGAAGAGCGGCCGGGTGAACTTGTAGTCCCACACTCCCTGCCGGGTCCTCGGCAGGATCAGGTGCAGCTTGCGGGCCACGGCCAGGGCCAGGGTCATGGCGTGGCCGGCCACCTCGTCGGTGCAGTAGGCAGGGGTGTTGCAGACCGGGATGCCGCGCTCGGTGGCCGCCGCCACGTCCACGCAGTCGTAGCCCACCGACAGGGTCAGGATCAGCCGGCAGCGCTCCATCGTCTCGATCAGCCGGCGGTCAATGGGTCGGGCGATCACCGCCACCGCCGCGGCATCCCGCGCTGCTTCGATGAGCGCCCCGGGGCTTTCGTCCCGGACGCACACCAGCTCGGCGTCGGCTTCCGACATCCGGCTCTCGAAATACTCCAGCTTGGGGAACTTCATGAACAGCCGCTGCCCCGCAAAGATGACCTTGTTCACCGCCGTCTCCTGATGGGATGTCGAGCTACTCTACCAGAACTGACCCCGCTTGTCAGTC
>JAFGFV010000414.1 GCA_016930895.1 Spirochaetales bacterium
CCAGGCGAGCGAGCAGTCCATCATGCAGAGGGGGCAGTAGCGCACATGGCTCAAGTCAAGCTTACCTCGATCACCAAGACCTTCGGCAGCGTCACGGCCCTCGACAACATCGACCTGGAAGTCAAGGACAAGGAGTTCTTCGTGCTCCTGGGACCCACCGGGGCCGGCAAGACCACCATGCTCCGGCTGGTGGCGGGGCTGGAAAAGCCCGACAAGGGTGACGTGCTCCTGGACGGGGAATCGGTCGCGCACCTGATCCCGGCCATGCGGGACGTGGCCTTCGTGTTCCAGTACTACACCCTGTACCCCACCTACACGGTCCGGCAGAACCTGGAGTTCCCGCTGCGCTCCAAGCTCAGAAACTATCCGCAAGAGGAGATCGACCAGCGGGTGGCCGAAGCGGCTCGGGTGCTGCACATCGAGCGGCTCCTGGACCGGGACACCACCACCCTGAGCGGCGGCGAGATGCAGCGGGTGGCCATCGGCCGCGCCATCGTCCGCACTCCCCGGGTGTTCCTGATGGACGAGCCGCTGTCCAACCTGGACGCCAAGCTGCGGGAGGAGATGCGAGCGGAGCTTGCGCACCTGCACCACGATCTGGGCTCCACCTTCTTCTACGTGACCCACGACCAAGTGGAGGCCATGACCATGGGGGACCGCATCGGGGTCCTCAACCTCGGAGTGATCCAGCAGGTCGGCACCCCCGAGCAAATCTACAACCGTCCGCAGAACACCTTCGTGGCCAAGTTCGTGGGCAGCCCGGCGATCAACCTCCTGGAGGGGGAGATCGAAGGGGATACCTTGCGGATCGGCAGGGAGTCGGTGGCTTGCACCCTCTCCGCCGAGCAACGCGCCGCCTTGCAGGCCGCCGGCAGCAAGAGAGCGATCCTGGGCATCCGGCCCGAGGACATCGAGGTGAGCCGCTCCGAGGCCAAGGGGGCGTGCAACGTCTTCGAGTGCACCATCTACTTCAAGCAGAGCATGGGCGCCGAGGACATTCTGAACCTGCGGCTCGGCGAGGTCGTTCTCCGGGCGGTGGCGCCGCCGAGCCTGCGTACCAAGGTGGGGGAGGTGGTCTACGTGAGCCTGAACATGGACCGGGCCCACCTGTTCGACCCCGAGACCGAGAAAAGGATTGGAGCGTAGCATGGCAGCGGATGTGCAAAGCATCGTCGAGAAGGCGCTGGAGAAAGGCGGAGGGATTCTCTCCCTCGAGCCGGCCTGGGTGGCCCGGGACTTTCTGCCTCCGGGGCGCCGCCTGGGGCTGAAAGACAGCGAGTACGACGTGGGGGAGCGGGGCTATATCTGCGAGCGCTGGCTGGCCTCGGTGACCAAGGCCGACAACCGGGTCGGACCTCCGGACGAGGGGTTGAGCTACGTGTCCCTCGATGGGGGCGCACGGGTGACCCTGAGAGAGGCGGTGGAGGCGGCCCCGGAGGCCATCATGGGGGCCGAGTACGCGAGGACCCACAAAGGTCTCGGGCGCCTGGCCAAGGTCTATGACTTTGGCGCCCGCCTCCCGTACCACATCCACCAGATGGAGGCGGACGCCCGCAAGCTCGGGCACAACTCCAAGGAAGAGGCCTACTACTTTCCCGAAGGGGTGGACCTGGGCCCGCACCCGGAGACCTACTTCGGGGTGCACCCCTATATCGTGGACGAGAAGAAGTTCGACATCCTGCTGCCGTACCTGAAGGACTGGGACAGTGACCTGATCCTCCAGCACTCGCGAGCCTACCTGAACGTGCCCGGGGATGGCTTTCACCTGCCTTCCGGGATCCTGCATGCGCCCGGCACGGCCGTGACTATCGAGCTGCAGGAAGATTCGGACGTGTTCGCCATGCTCCAGGCCCTGAATGCCGGGAAGATCATCTCCAAGGAGCTCCTGTTCAAGGACGTGACCAAGGAGGACCGGGAAAGACTGGGCGAGCGCGCCATCCTGGAGCAGCTGGACTGGGAGGCTAACGGAGATCCCTACTTCTACGAAAACCACCACACCGGGGCCCGGCTCATCGAGGGCAGCCGCCAGGAAGGGGGGGAGGAGTACTGGATCTACTACAACACCACCAAGTTCAGCGGCAAGAAGCTGCTGGTGCGGCCCGGCCATCGCTACCGCACCGTGGACAAGGGGGTGTACAACATCCTGGTCTGGCAAGGGAAGGGGCGCTACGACGGCCACCCGGTCGAGGCGGGCAACTTCGAGCGCGACGAGCTGCTCGTCTCCCATGCCCGGGCGGCACAGCCCCTGGAGGTCGAGAACACCGGAAGTGAGGACCTCATGATCATCAAGTTCTTCGGCCCGGACATCAACCTGGACGTGCCGTACATCGAGAAGCACAAGCCGCGGGCGTGACAGAGACACACAGCGAGAGGAGGTTCGAGATGGCGCAAACCATGAAAGCGCAGGTGTTTTACGAAGCGGAGAAGATGGCTCTCGAGGAAAGGCCGGTCCCGGAGATCACCGACCTGGACGTCCTGGTCAAGGTCAAGACCGTGGGGATCTGCGGGTCGGACGTCTCCTACTACTATGGGTACAGCCCGGTCGACACCCCGACCGGCAAGGGGCCGATCGTCCTGGGCCACGAGTTCACGGGCGACGTCGTGCAGGTCGGCAAGGTCCCTGCGAGCCTGGGGCTGTACAAGGAGGGCGACCGCGTCGTGGTCAACCCGGTCCAGCACTGCAACGCCTGCTACGCCTGCGCGGAGGGACATACCCACGAGTGCGCGAACCTGAACGTGCCCGGGGTGAGTGCCGACGGCGGCTACGCCGAGTACTGCCGGTCCAACTACACCGGCCTGTTCAAGCTGCCCGAAGCGGTGGACTACGCTGCCGGGGCCTTTATCGAGCCGCTGGCCTGCGCGGTCAACGGGATGCGCCGCCTGGACATCGATCTCGGGCACTTCGTCGTGATCTTCGGCCCCGGGCCCATGGGGCAGATGATGGTCCAGATGGCCAAGCGCTGGGGCGCCGGCCGGGTCGCCCTGGTCGGGACCCGGGACTACCGCCTCGAGTGGGGCAAGAAGTCCGGGGCGGACTTTGTGTTCAACCCCTCCGAGAAGGGCTCCAAGTACTACGTGGGAGACCTCGCGGCGGCCATCCGGAAGGCCAACAACGGCCAGCTGGCCGACCGCGTCATCGTGGCCACCAGCTCGAACGCCGCCTTCGAGACCGGTATCGACATCGCCGCGGCCTGCTCGATCCTGGTTCACTTCGGGCTGCCGGACGCGGAGGACGTGATCCACGTGCCTGCCTTGAGCTTCCACACCATGGACAAGCAGATCCGCTCGGCCTGGCTGGCACCGCTGTCGTGGCCGGCAGCGATCCGGGCCATCGATACCGGGATCGTCAAGGTCAAGGACCTGGTGTCCCACACCTACAAATTGGAGGACACGGAGAAGGCCATCCGCAGCCTCAAGGAGCGCAAGGGCGATCCCATGAAGGTCCAGATCGTGATTTAGCGCGGTCCGGCGTCCAGGTAAGGAGGAGCGATATGTCCAGGAAGGTACGCGTGGCCGTGGTGGGGCTCGGCTTCGGGGCGGAGTTCGTCCCCCTGTACCAGAAGCACCCGGATGCGGAATGCTACGCCATCTGCCAGCGCAACGAGGAGAACCTGAACAAGGTCGGGGACCAGTTCAAGGTGGAGCGGCGCTATACGCGCTTCGAAGACCTGCTGTCCAACGACGAGATCGACGCCATTCACGTGGTCACCCCGATTGCCGCCCATGCCGAGATGAGCCTGGCCGCGCTCAAGGCGGGCAAGCACGCGGCCTGCACGGTCCCCATGGCGACCACGGTGAAGGACTGCCTGGCCCTGGCGGAGGCGCGCAAGGCCTCCGGCAAGGTCTACATGATGATGGAGACCGCCGTGTACACCCGGGAGTTCCTGTACGTCAAGGAGCTGGTGGACTCAGGGCGGCTGGGCAAGATCCAG
>JAFGFV010000415.1 GCA_016930895.1 Spirochaetales bacterium
CGCTGGAAGGAGAGGGTCGTGGAGAAGGAACTGGTCGAGTACATCGCGAAATCTCTGGTGGATGACCCGAGCGGCGTCGTGGTGAACATGATCGAGGGGGAAAAATCCACCATCCTCGAGCTCAAGGTTTCCGAGGCAGACATCGGCAAGGTCATCGGCAAGCACGGCCGGATCGCCAAGGCGGTCCGGACGATCCTGAGTGCGGCGTCCACGAAGACCGGCAAGAGGGTGGTGCTCGAGATACTGGATTGATGGACCGCCTGGCGGTTGGCAGGATCGGAGGCGCTCACGGGTTGCAGGGTGCCCTGAAGGTCAAGAGCCTGTCCGGGGAGACGGGCCATTTCTTCCGCCTGGAGCGGGTGTACGTTCTGGGCGCAGTGGATTTCGAGGAATACCGGGTAGACGGAGTCAAGCCGTACAGAAGCGGGGTGCTGCTCAAGCTGGAAGGGGTGGACACCCCCGAGCAGGCGGACAAGCTGCGCGGGCATGAGGTGTGGGTCGAGCGCGCGAACGCGAGCGTACTGGGGGAAGGGGAGTACTACCTGGCGGACCTGTGCCGCTGCCGGGTGTACCAGGCCGAACGCGAGATCGGCGTGGTGGTATCTGTGTGTGAAGGGGGCAACGCGGAGCTGCTCGAGGTCGAGCGCCCCTCCGGCGAGCGCGTGATCGTTCCGTTCCTGTCCGCCTTCGTGGGAGAGGTGGACGTGGAGAGCGGCAGCATCCACCTCACGGCGGGGTTCGAGTTGCCGTGATCTTTCACATCCTGACGCTCTTTCCGGAAGCCTTCGAAGGTTACCGCAGCTCGTCGATCCTTGGAAAGGCGACAGAGCGGCGGCTGGTGGAGCTCGAGCTGGTGGATATCCGCCGATTCGCCCGGGACAGACACCGGACCTGCGACGACGCTCCTTACGGAGGGGGCGCCGGGATGGTGCTCAAGCCGGAGCCTCTGGCCGCCGCGCTGGAGTCTGTCGGGGCGAGAGAGGCGCCGGGGGCCTGCGCGGGAGAGGTCGCCCCTTCCGGGCTGAGCCTGCAGGGGAACGGTCCCCGGGTGGTGTACCTGAGCCCCGCGGGCAGGCTGTGGAGTCAGGCCATGGCCGAAACCGTCGTGCAGGAGAGCGAGGTGGTTCTGATCTGCGGCCGGTACGAGGGGATCGACCAGCGGATCATAGACATGTACGCTACGGATGAGATCTCCGTCGGAGACTACATCCTGAGCGGCGGCGAGGTGGCCGCCATGGTTCTGATCGACACGGTAGTCCGCCTGGTGCCGGGGGTCATCAAGGAGGAGTCGCTGGCCGAAGAGAGCCTCGGTCAGGGCCTGCTCGAATACCCTCACTATACCCGTCCGCAGGAGTTTCGGGGCCGGAAGGTCCCGGAGGTGCTGCTGTCGGGTAACCACGCCGAGATCCAGAGGTGGAGGCTCGAGCGCAGCCGGGAGAAGACCCGGACGCACCGGCCGGAGCTGCTGTCGGGAAGAGCGCAGGCCGAGGGAGACCAAACGCCGGCGGGCGGAGAAGGAGAAGTCACGTGAACAAGCTAAGAGCAATCGAGTTGGAGCAGGTCAAGAGCGATTCGCCCCTGTTTGCCATCGGCGACACGGTCAAAGTGCACTACCGGATCGTGGAGGGCAAGACCGAGCGAGTCCAGGTCTTCGAGGGGCTGTGCATCGGGATGAAGCGCCCTGGCGCGCGCAGGACCTTTACCGTGCGGAAGATCTCCTATGGGGTCGGGGTGGAGCGAACCTTTCCGGTGAACTCACCCCGGATCCAGAACATCGAAGTGATCCGCCGGGGGCGGGTTCGCAGGGCCAAGCTGTACTACATCCGCGACCGGGTGGGCAAGGCCGCCAAGGTGGCGGAGCTGATCCAGAAGAAATCCACCTGACGAGGGAATGGTCGAAAAGCCCTTTCTGCCCAGTCTTCGCCTGAGCGCCGGAACGCCGGTCAACCTGCGTTCCGGCGATTTCATTTTCGTCCGGGTCCTGGAACGCCTCGGCGAGGGAAGCTGGGCGGTGGGGATCAAGGGGCGAGTGGTCAGGGCCGTCTCCAATCTGGAGCTGGTTCCGGGGCAGCGGCTGCGGGCACGGGTCATGGTGGAGCAGGGTCGCACGGTTCTCAGGCTCGAGGGCGGCCGGGAGGGACAGGTGGAGAGCCTGCTGCGCCGGGCCGGCCTGCCCCAGGAGATGGACGTGCGGCTCATCGTGACCGCATTCCTGCGCAGCGGGCTGGCGGTCAGGAGCGAGCAGGTGCTGGAGGTGCGGCGGCTTCTGGAGAAGCTGCGGCTGGATCCGCGGCGGGCGGCCCGTCTGGCGGCGCTGGCGCTCGAGAAGGGGATCGACCCGAAGTCCCCGGGGCTCGAAGAGCTGCTGCCCGTGCTGACCTACGGCGATGGGCGGGAGGAGCGCCGCCGCTACCGCGGCAGAGAGATGCCGCACGGTCGGCGGGAGCTGCAGAAGGCCCTGACCGAGGGACGGGAGGAGGGCTCTGCGCTTCAGCTGTTCAATCATCTCAGGGGCCGGGAGGGGACCTGGGTGGTCGTGCCGCTGCACTTTGCCTGGGGTTCAGGGGGCCACCTGTACGGTACCCTGCGTCTGCTCTACGACGAGGCGAAGGGCGCAAGCAGGCGGCTCGTTCTGGTCGTTGAAAAGGAACAGGAGGGAGAAGACGCGGAGGGCAGGGCGCACCCGCAGTGGGGTTTTACCCTGGACCGGGTGCCTGCGGGGGACCCTGAGAGCGGCGGGGAACGCGCTTACCGCATGAGCGCGTTCTGCAGCGACCCGGAGGCAGGGGCGGCCGCCCGGGCGGAGTTTCGCCGGCTGCGGCTAAAACTGCAAAACCTCGGTGTGAAAACTGACGATACTATACGTATAGATGACGGATTTGACGGGTTGTCTTCAGCAGATGACACCGTGGCCTATCGGAGCGTCGACCTGGAGCGTTGACCCTTCGGCGGACCCCCGGCTTGCCGGTCGCCTTGGCGCGGCGCGGGCTGGGGACGGTGCGGCGCGAGTGCAAGGATGAGCGTGAACAAGGCCGTAGCACTGCACTATACCCCCGAGCTGCCGGCCCCCATCATCCTGGCCAAGGGGCAGGGGGCGCTCGCCGAGAGCATACGCCGTCTTGCCCGGGAGCACGACATCCGGCTCGTGGCCATGCCCGAGCTCACCGACGCCCTGGTGGAGCTGCCCGTAGGTGCGCTGATCCCGGAGGAGTTCTACCAGGTGATCGCGGAGCTGCTCGTGTACGTCAAGAACCTGTCCTGAGCTGGGCAGCCGCGGAAAGGCCATCATGAGACCGATCAGAGTGCAAGACCTGAGACCTGGAATGACCTTCGACAAGCCCGTGTACATCGAAGGGGAGAACGTGCTCGTTCCGGCCCAGGTCCCGATCAAGGACAAGGACATCGAGCGGCTTACGCGCTGGGACATCGAGGAGGTGTACACCGACGGCTCGCCGGTGCGCACCGCCGGCGAGGCACCGGCCGCGGCCCGGGCCAAGGGGGGACTGGCCTGGCTCCCTGCGGCTGGGGAAAAGCTGGCCAGGACGTACCGGGCCGCCGTGGAGAAGGTCGACCTGGTTTTCCAGGACATCACCGACGGGACCTACCTGCACCACGAGCCCATCGACGCCCTGGTTGGAGACCTCCTGGAGGTCGTCCGCAACAACCGCAACGAGTTCATTCAGCTCATCCTGCTGGGCGAACGGGTGGAGCGCAAGCTGTCCGCCAGTGCGGTCAATTGCCTCGTCGTGGCCGCTGTGATCGGGCAGAGCATGAAACTCGCCGGCCACCGGCTCGTGCAGCTGGCCACCGGCGCCCTCTTGCATGACGTCGGGATGTTGAAGGTGGACCGGGAGCTGCTGAACCGGGACAGCAGGCTTTCTGCCGAGGAGATCAACCGCGTCAGGACCCACACCGTGACGGGGTACCAGGTGATCTCCCGGGACATGCGGTATCCCGAGGACATCGCGGTGGCTGCGCTCCAGCACCACGAGCACTGGGACGGGCGGGGCTACCCGCGGCACCTGCGGGGCGAGGACATCCACCTGTTCGGGCGAATCGTGGGGGTGGCCGACACGTACGAGGCCATGGTGAGCGAGCGCCCCTACCGAAATGCCACGATCGCCTATTCGGCCATGAAGAGCATCCTGAGCGACAACGGCAAGCGCTTCGATCCGCAGGTGCTCAAGGCCTTCCTGGAGAGCATGGGGGTGTTCCCCATCGGCAGCATCGTGCAGCTCAACGACTCGAGCATCGGCCGCGTGACCGCCAACCACCCCCAGGCCCCGCTGCGGCCCCG
>JAFGFV010000416.1 GCA_016930895.1 Spirochaetales bacterium
GAGAGGTTCCCGGTCCCGAAGGGGAACCTGGACTACTTCGTGCCCTTCGGCCGGGCCCGCAGGGTTGCCGAAGGGCGGGACGTCACGGTTCTCACCTATTCGTCCATGACCCGCCGGCTGCTGGGCCTGCGCCCGCAGCTGGAGGCCGAGGGCGTCTCCGCCGAGATCCTGGACCTGCGCACCCTGGACCTCCCGGGAATCGACTACGAGAGGATCGGCGAATCCCTCGGGAAGACCGGGGCGGTGGTCGTGGTGGAAGAGGCCGCCGGGGGACAGGCCATCGGGGACCGCATCGCCGCGGAGATCACCGCCCGCTTCTTCGACGAGCTGGACGCCCCGCCGGGGTTCGTGAGCTCCATGAACGTGCCCAACTCGGTGTCGAAGGTGCTGGAGCGGGCGGCCATGCTGCAGGACGCCGGCATCCTCGAGGCCGTGACGGCCATGGCTCGGCGCCGCTGGCGATAGCGGCAGCGGACGCACGGGATGCACGCGTCAGAAGCCCGCGAGGGGATCCGCCGGGAGCGCCTCGAGAAGCGGCAGCGAAGCCTGGAGAGCCTCGCTGAGCGCGTGGTCGCGGGGGACACCGTTTCGGCCGCCGGCCACCTCCTCTTCCACACTCCCGCCGAGGGGTTCGCTCTTGCCCTGCGGAGGCTTCTCGAGCTGCTGGGCAGGAATCACGACGGGAGCTCCGGGTCCGCCCGGTGCAGCATCCTCCTGTTCTTGGCCCGCCTGCGCGTGGATCTCGGAAGCTTCCTTCCGGAGTGGGTGCTCAAGGACCAGCTGGGAGAGGCTGCGATCGGGGAGGCGGCGCTGGCCGTCGAGGAGCATCTGCGCGGTCTGGCCGAGGCCTGGCCCGACGCCGAGGCCGCAGCCCTGGCCCGGATTCGCGGCGAAGAGCTCTCGCGCTTCAGGGCCGAGGGCCTGGAGGGTGCTTGCGCTGCCGAGGAGGCGGCGCGGCTGACCGGCGGTTCCCTGAGGGGCTACACCGCCGCGGTGGTACGGGCGATCGGGGCGAGCAACCTCCTGGACGCGGCCCGGGCGCGCCAGGCCGGGGAAGCGGCCACCGAGATCGGCAACGACTACGCCCTGTTCCTGCCCTACGTGATCTGGCTCGGCGGCTCGTTCGTCACCACCAACCCCGTGCTGATCAAGCTGGCGTGGGACACCGACCGGGACCTGTGGGACCGGCGGATCGACGAGCTGATTCGTGCGCGTTTTCCCCGTGGGGAGCTCAAGGCTCTGCTGGGCGGCGTCGGGAGGGAAGAGGTGCAGGCCGCCGTCAGCTCCCTGAACTCCCTGGTGACCATGAACGTGGTGGAAGAGAACTGCCGGTTGCTGCGTGACATCTTCCTGGTCACCGAGGGCCGTGAAGGGTACGTGAGCCTTCAGGTGAATCCCAAGAACCACCACGACGCGGCCGGCATGGTGAGTGAGGCGCAGAGCCTGTACGGCTTCCTGGAGCAGCGGCTGGCAGGGGTCCCCAACGTGGTGTTCAAGCTGCCCGCGACTGCGGCGGGGCTCGAGGCCGCGGAGGCACTGACCCAGAGCGGGATCGGCGTGACCATCACGGTGAGCTTTTCCGTGTGCCAGGCGCTGGCTTTCGGCCGCGTGTTGGACCGGGGCAAGGCCCTGGTCACCTACATTGCCCTCATGAACGGACGCATGGCGTTTCCCGTGCGGGATGAGCTCGAGCAGAAGGCCGTGCCGGGAGGCGTGGAGGCGGCGCGCTGGGCGGGGGTCGAGGTGGCGCGCAAGGCGTACCGGCGGTTGTACGGTTCGTCCCGAGACGGGGGGGAGGGCGTCGATCCAGGGAGGGTCAAGCTGCTCATCGCATCCCTGCGCATTTACGGCGACTGGATTCCGGATCTGTCCGAGCAGTGGGGCTGTCCGGTCATTACCTGCTTCCCGAACGTGCGACGGGCCTACGACAGCCGTAAGAGGCCCTTGAACCCCTCCTCGATTGCCGACCGGACCCCGGCGGAGGCTCTCGAAACGCTCGGGCGCAGCGAGATCTTCCGGCAGGCCTGGTGGACCCCCGAAGACGGGGAGCATCTGGAACCGGCGTGCGCGCTCAGCATCGGGGCTGGCGACGCAGCCGCCCTCGCCGCGTGGCCTCCCGTGGCGAACACCCTGAAGCAGTTCGTGGAGCTCTACGACGAGATGGGCGAGATGGTCCTCGGCAGGATGAGGCTCGCGGCGGGCGGGTCATAGCGGGTCCTGTCGGATCCTGTCGGGTCCGCCCCGGTCGCAGGAGCCCGCCCCGAGCCCAGGAGCCCCTGGCCTGCCCTATTCCTTTTCCCGGCTTACCTGAACCTTCACGATTTCCTTCTTGGCCACTGCCCGCCGCATGGCTTCCTGCATCTGCCCGAAGGGATACACGGCGGATATCAGGTCCCCGGCGGCGATGCGTCCTGCGGCCATGAGCTCGAGCACCAGCGGAAAGACGTGGGCGTAGCGAAACGAGCCCACCACGGTGAGCTCCTTGGACATGACCAGGTTGGCCGGAAGGGTCAGCTCCGCCGGCTGTGTGCCGATCTGGACGATTCGGCCGCCGCGGGCCGCCGCGGCATACGCCAGGGCCAGGGCGGCGGGGGCGCCGGAGGCCTCGAAGATTACGTCGTAGCCGTCGGGGGCGCGCGTGGCGGGGGCCGCGTCGTCCCCCGGGTCGAAGGCCGCCACCGCGCCGTGCTGCAGGGCGAAGCGTCGGGCATAGGCATCCAGATCGGCCATGGTGATGTCCGCACCGCCCATGACCCGCGCCATGGCGAGGACCATCTGTCCGATGGTCCCGCCTCCGGTGACGAGTATCCTGGCACCCGCCAGGCTGCCGGCCCGCAGGACCGCATGGGCCGCCACGGCCAGAGGCTCCGCCAGGGCCCCGGCTGCATAGTCGAGGCGCTCGTCGATTCTGTGGCAGTGGCTCTCCGGTACGACGAGCTGCTCCCCGAAGGCGCCGTCGATATGCGGGATCGTGGCCGCCGTGCCGATGAACCTGAGATTGGTGCAGAGGTTGTACCTGCCGGACCGGCAGTATCGGCACTGCCGGCATTCGATCGACGGCTCGGCGGTCACGCGGTCCCCCACGGCGACTCTGGTGACCTCTTTGCCGACGGCTATCACGTCTCCAGCGAACTCGTGCCCGAGTACCAGCGGTTTCCGCGGCACGAACTGACCGATGCGGAACTGCCGGTAGTAGTGGACATCCGAGCCGCAGATCCCGACGCGCTTGACGTCCACCAGGACGTCCCGCGGGGTGAGTGGCGGGGTCTGGCGGCTCTCCAGCCTCAAGTCCTCGATTCCGTGCAGCACGTACGCCTGGATGCTCATTCTCCTGTCTCTCCTCCCGCGATGGGGGTCGGCGGGTCGACGCCCAGCCTCCTGCCGAGCTCGCAGAGCTCTCGGAACAATCCCTGCTCGACCGGAATCCCCCTGGATCTTCGCTCGGCGCGGCGCTCCCCCTCGGGCTCTCCTGGATAGTACACGCGCTCGAAGCCGGCAAACAGGGGGAGCCCGTGCAGCTCCTCGATCATCTGTCCGATGCGCCCCGTGAACTCATCGAGCGGGACGAATCGGGAAATGTCCCAGAAGCTCAAGAAGTGTCCGAGGCGACGGGGCTCGTCAAACTCGTGATACATTCGGTTAATGTGCGGTCCGTAGGGCATGCCGGTCAGCAGCGCGCAGAACACGTCGATGGCCAGGGCCAGACCGCTGCCCTTGTGCTGGGCCATAGGATGCATGCCGTCGACGGTGTGGGGGTCCGTGGTCGGGCGCCCGGAGGCGTCGAGCGCCCAATCCCGAGGGATGGGACGGTCTTCCGTCTGCGCCAGGGCGATCTTGCCGTAGGCGACGGTCGACGTGGAGATGTCGAGCATGAAGGGCGCCCCCGGCGCAGGGAAGCCGAACGCCACGGGATTCGTCCCCACGAAGCGCCGGGCGGCCCCATGGGGCACGACCAGGGCATCGGTGTGGGTCATGGCCATGCCCGCCAGCCCTGCGGCGACGGCTTCCTGGAGGAAGTAGCTTGCCGGGCCGAAGTGGCTCGAGCGCCCGATCGCCGCGGTCGCGGTTCCCTGCTCGCGGCACAGCTCCGCCGCAGCCCGCGCCGCCCGGCAGGCGACCACGTGGCCGAACCCGTCCTCCCCGTCCACGTGCAGGACGGCCGGGGCCCGGCGCTCGATCGTGATGCGGGGAGCGGGGTTGATGCTGCCCCGCTCGAGGCGGTGGACGTAATGGGCGAGCCGGACCACCCCGTGGGAATCGATCCCCGAGAGGTTCGCCGTGAGCAGGCAGTCGGCTACGATCCGAGCGTCCTCGGAGGGGACGCCCTTTCTCTCCAGCACGGCTCGGGTGAACCGTTCGATTTCGGTGCCCTGGATGTTCATCTCGGGTGCTCGGACCTCCTCGCCGGGACGCCATCGCAGTATGCCTCGAGGCGGCGCGGGGTGTCGATCCCCCTCGGGCCATGGCGGCACGCGGGGCCGGAGAGCAGCGCTGCGGCAGACGCACCTCGTCCAGCTGGAGAATATCCTGGCCTGCATCCGCGACTCTTTCGCCGGGGAGATCCGACTTGCCGACATCGCCGGACGTTTCGCCGACCCGGGCCGTCATTTGCCGACGGCGCCAAGTGCGGCCATACTCATCTGACTGGAGAGGCTTCGGCGTCTCGACCATCCCGGTGGCAAGGAGGTCGATACGGTGAAGCTTCGGTCATGCCTCTTCCCGGCGCTGTTCCTCCTGTTGCCCGCAGAAACATACGCCTTGGGAGCGGGTCCAAACAACGCAGGCCACGTCGACCTCGTCTATTGAAGCGACGGGGTGTGTCTCAGCCCAACTCAAGAGGTGGGGAGGGTCATCCTCAGAGCCCGTTCGCACGGGGAGAGAGAACAGGGGGGGTCTGGGGCGTCTCGAGCTATCTGGCGGACAGGCTCCGCGGAACTGTCACAGCACCACGGCGCAAGGCCTCAGGCGACACCGCTGTACGAACCCCAGTGCGCCTTGTTCCTGTCGCTGCAGGCGCGGCTGCCCCTCGCCCCCGGCGCCCGGCACGGGCGCCCGGCCCCTGGTGCCCCCTCTCGGAGCGGTACTGGAGCGGCGGAAGTCCAGCGAGTCATTTCTCGAGCCCTTTTTTGCCAGATTCCCCCAGGATTTCCTTGCCAGGAAGCGAAACCTCCCTATAATGATGGCAGAGACAAACACGCCCTACGATTGGTTCGTCCACGGGATCTGCTGCCTTGGTGCATGCCGGTAGGTTTTCGCAAGCGGACCGGCATGAAGGCGGAAAGATCGCACAATGAGAAAAGCACTGGTCCTGCTCTTCGTCCTCCTGCCCCTGGCGGCCTTCGGGCAGAGCGTTTCCGTATGGGATGGCGCCGGGGCGAATCTCGGAGCGGATATCGACACGCAGGCGGGCACCGCGAGCTACACGGGCAGCTGGACCGCCAGTGCGGACATCTGGGACGGGTATCCAGATATCCACAAAGGCTATCTGTACACGCTATATGAGGCCTCCGAGACCGAACAGCTTTTCACCAGCCCTTATCC
>JAFGFV010000417.1 GCA_016930895.1 Spirochaetales bacterium
ATCGAGGTCCTTGGTGTATTCTACGTTGGACTGGGCCGAGAGCTGCTCCTCGGTGAGCCCGACGATGCGCTGGAGGATCAGGGTGTTCAGGATGTTCACGTCCAGGAGCTTCCACTCCGAGGAGTACGGCAGGTTCACCATCTCCTCGTAGGCCTCGGCGTCCTTGAGGGTGATCAGGAAGTAGCGGTTCATCTTGGTGATCAGGGCCCCGAACTTGTGGACCCCGGGCTCCAGATCCCGCAGGTCCCGCAGCCAGCGCCGCCGCGCTTCCGCCTCGGTCGTGCCGTTGAAGGAGTAGCTCTTGACGTGGAAGTGCTCGAGGATCGAGAGGTGCAGGCCGCTCAGGTCCTGTACCTCGAGGCCGAACAGCAGGCGGTGGGTCGGCAGCACCGTCAGTCCCTCGTGTTCGGTGTTCACCAGGAACATCATGATGAACTCCCAGGGAGCATCCGGCCCTGCCTCCGGGTGGCGGGCCCGCATCTCGTCGCGGATGTCGAGCATGGCCTGGTAGCGATGGTGCCCGTCGGCTATGTAGATCTTCAGGTGCTCCATGGTGCGGGTGATGACCGCACAGTGCTCGGCGTCCGTCAGCCGCCACAGGCGATGCCTGACTAGGGTCTCGCTCTCGGAGTAGTCCACGATCGGCTGCTGCCTCTCGGCGTCGTCCAGGACGTTGTCGATCACGTAGGCCCTGTCCTGGTACATGCCCCAGATGTACTCGAACTGGGTTTCCGTGGATTTCATCAGGCGGACCCGGTCTTCCAGCGGCCGGAGCATGATCTTCTCATGCGGCAGGATCCGGCGTTGCTCGTAGTCCTGCAGGCGCACCAGACCGATGAAGCCTTTTACCTGCTTCCGACCGATGTCCGGAATGTCGAACTCCTGGGCGTAGGCCCAGAACGATGGTCGCCGAGTCGCTCGGAGCACCTGGGCGTCCCGCCAGCCGTCCAGGACCTGGCGGCTTCTCGTGTAGCGATTGCCCTGATCACCGTCGCCGGGCTCCTCCCGGTTCAGGATCAGCCGGATCACGTTGTGGGGATGGCGCAGGTAGTACGCATCCTGCTGCTCGGGAGCGATGACGTCGTAGGGCTGGGCCAGACACGCCCCGATGTCTTCGATCTTGCCGGGATTGTAGTGAAGGGCCCTGAAGGGCCGCACTTCGTTGAGGCTGCGGGTCATGGGATTCGGCTCCGTCAGAAGAGTGGGGACACCCTATTCCCGAGGCATGCTGGTGTCAAGGGGCCGGGCCCAGGGTAATCAGGATCTTTCCGGTGGCGTGTCCCGCCATGCTCTCCCGCAAGGCCTCAGGGGCCTGCTCGAGGGGGTAGCGGCTGGGGGCGACGACCCGCAGACCGCAGCTCTCGAAGAGCCCGGCGAGCTCGCCGAGCCGCGTCCCGTTGGGGCCCACCAGGAAGGTCCAGATGCGCCGCCCGGGAGTCACCTGGCTGAGCAGCGACCGGAAGAACGGTCCGACGTCCCCCTTGGTGGCGAGAAGCAGGTACTCCCCCCGGGGGGCCAGGATCTCCCGGGCCCGCGGGAACGGGATGCTGAGGGCGCAGTCGAAGACCACGTCGAAACGCTCCCCGAGGGAGAGGGGATCGGTTCTGGTGTAGTCGACCACGCGCGCCGCCCCCAGGTCGCGGCACAAGGCCGCCTTCCGGGTCGAACACACTGCGGTGACTTCGGCCCCGAGCGCCCGGCCCAGCTGGATCACGAAGTGCCCGACGCCGCCACCCGCCCCGGTCAGAAGGACCTTTGTGCCGGCCAGGCTGCGGCGGCGGTGCCGAAGACCCACCAGAGCGGCCGAACCGGCCACCGGAATGCCCGCCGCCTCTTCCAGGCCCAGGTTCCGGGGCTTCCTGGCGAGAGCCGACTCGGGGACCGCCAGATATTCCCCCAGGCTTCCGGTGGACAGGGCCGGTACCGAGCCCATCACCTCCTGTCCCGACTCGACCCCCCGGACGGCGGTTCCGACCCGCACGACGGTCCCGGAGAAGTCGATCCCGATTCGCCGGGGAAAGCGGTGCCCCGTGGCCCAGCGCCAGTGCCCGGCCAGGAGCTTCCAGTCTGCCGGGTTGACGGAAACCGCGCAGACCCTGATCAGGCACTCTCCCCGGCCGAGCCGAGGAACCGGCACCTCCCGCAATTCGAGGGCCTCAGGCCCGCCGTAGCGCTCGTAGAGCACGGCCTTCATGGTGTGCCTTCCTGCGTTGTCCGCGTCCGTTCCTTTCACCATGCTGCCCTCCCCCTTAATGCTCGCAGCCGGCGCAACCCGGCCTGGAAACAGCATATCACCCTGTGACACCCAGGAGGAACCGCCGCGGCTGCGCGTGCCTGCCGCTTGGATATGCGCCGCCGATGCAAAAACATGCAAGAATTCGATTGACAGGTGCGCCGGGAGGCCTTAGAATATCGGTCATACGAATGACTGCCGAATTCCGAATCAGCGAGGCCCGAGGTGTCGGGGAATCCCGCGAGCATCCGGGAGGGCGGGGTGAGTGAAAGGATCATCAGCTACAACCCCCTGTACCTCCAGGTAAAGGAAGCGCTCCTGAGGCGGGTGGTCCGGGGCGGGTACGGACCCGGGGACTTGATCCCGAGCGAAGCCAGGCTCGCCGAGGATTTCGGGACGAGCATTTCCACGGTCCGGCAGGCCCTGTCGATTCTCGTGGCGGAAGGCGTGCTCACCAAGAAGCAGGGCAAGGGCACCTTCGTGTCGGACCGCAAGGTCGAGATCTCCCTTCTTTCGTGGATCCCGGAAACCCGCCGCGGGGAGGAGCTCCTGGCGGACATGGTCGCGCGCTTTCAGAACAAGAACCCGTCCATCCGGGTCAACGTGATCCCCACGACGTACACGTGCGCCCGGGACGAGCTGGTCCGGCTGGTCTCCAATGGCAACGCTCCGGATGTGGCCCAAATCGTCTCCCACTGGACCAGCTACTTTGCATCCATGGGGATGCTGGAACCCCTGGAAAGCCTGCTCGACGGTCCAGGCCTCAAGGATCGATCCCAGGAATGGGACTTGAGCGGGGGCTCGTACCAGGGCTCTGTGTACTCGGTGGCCTGGGGGTTGTGTCCGGTCTCGCTGCTCGTCAACAAGAACGTGCTGGAGGAGGTCGGGATCCGGGACCTGTCGGCGACTCCGACCCTCGACGAGTTCCTGGGGCACTGCGTCAGGATCAGCGAGCACTACGGGAACACCGACAAGTACGCCTACGGGCTCAACATCCTGCACGACGAGACCGATTTCTTGCGCCTCTTCAGCTTCCTCCAGTCCTTCGGCGGCGGATTCGTGGATGCCCGGGGCGACGCAGTCTTCAACTCGCCGCAGAACGTCGAGGCCTTCCGATGGCTGCGGGAGTTCGTGAGGCGGGTCCGGATCCTGGACACGGACATCTACGCCATCCGGCGGCGTTTTGCCGCCAACGATGTGGCCTTCATCACCGATGGCCCCTGGATCAAGTACCTACTCGAAGAGCTGACCGGCGCGCCGTTCGAGCGGAATTTCCGGGTGCTCGCCAACCCGACGCACCGGGTCGCCGAGTCGGTTTCCTGGAACTACAACCACGCCCTGGCGGTCTGCTCTCAGAGCCGGAACAAGGTGCTGGCCGCGCGGTTCATAGACGGGATCACCAGCGATTACGAGCTTTTCGCGCCGTACTTTGCCAAGGTGGGGCATTTGCCCTCCCGCTTGAGCTACATGGAGGACAGCGCCTTTGCCGATCCCTTTTTCCAGGCGTTTCGGCGGCAGCTCGCCCATTCGGCGTGTCTCGATTCCGGGAACCCGATGTTCGAAAAGGCCATGATCCTTTGCAAGGACGCGGTGCGCAAGATCCTGTTTTCGGACGTGGACGTGCAGAAGGAGCTCGATGAGAAGGAGTATTACCTGCGGATGCTGTACTACGAGTAGGGGCGGATCGCCCTTGGAGGCGCCGGACGGCCGGTGCCCAAGAGCGGATCGACGAAGTGCAGTTGACAGCGCAGCAACGTGGTTCTAGGATGGCAGTCCCGGAGATGACTGCTCTTGCGCCCTTCGAGGCCTGGTCCGCAAATCGACGGGAGGCGGGGAGTCGAACCAGAAAGGAGGAGGAAACGAACCCGCCGTGCGGGCCGGAGCGCTCCGTTGTCAATGGAGCCATACGAGAGGGTGAGATACGACATTCAATGTGTGGAGGAACAGTGATGAGAAAGGTAGGTAGGTCGGGAAGCCCGGTCGTGCTGTGGGCAATTCTCATGGCCTTGCTGCTAGTTGCCGGACCGATCTTCGCCGGCGGCGGGAAAGAATCGGTCACAGCAGGGGAAGACAAGGTCAAGATCGTCTACGTCTGCAAGATGCTCACGCATCCCTGGTTCCAGGAAGAGGACAAGGGGGCCAGGGAGATGGCGGCGAAGCTCGGCGTGGACTACGTGGGCATCGATGCCAATCTCGACGACGAGGCCTTCATGCAGGGCATCGAAAGCGCCATCGCCCAAGGGGCTGACGGGATCATGATCTGCATCACCGACCAGGCCATGGGCCCGACGGTGTCCGATAGAGTGCGCGGCGCTGGGCTGCCCCTCGTGACGATCAACGACAACATCGTGGACAGCGAAGGCAAGCCGGTACCCCACGTCGGGATCGACACCTACGGGGCCTGCTACGCCGGCGGAAAGGCCATGGCGGAGCTGGC
>JAFGFV010000057.1 GCA_016930895.1 Spirochaetales bacterium
GAGATCGCCGAGGAGCGGGACAGGATCGTGAGCGACGAACGCTCCATGGACGAGAGGGGCGCTCAGCCCGTGAGCGGGGCATTCGTGGCGAGCGACCAGCTGTACTACCTCAAGGTTCGGCAGCGCGAGCCCTCCGGCTCGATCAGCGGGACCCTGTCGATCATCGACCCCGAGGTCCCCGAAATGGCAGCGGTCTCGCCGCTGTCACACATTCGGGGCCGGGCTTACTACTTCCTGCGCGACACCATCCTGGTGGTGGCCAACGAGGGTGGGGCTTCCTCCCCGGCCCGCCTGTTTGCCCTGGACCCGCAGACCCTCCGGGAGGTGCGCCGCAGCCAGGAGGAGGTGTATGCTGATACCTTCGTGCTGATCCAGGGGGGATCGATCTACGCGGTGATTTCGGCGGCGGGAGAGTACCGCCTGGGCCGTTTCGACGATCGCCTCAGGCTCGCCGCCTCTTCTTCCGTGCCGGTGGACCGGGATTCGAGCTTTTCGCTGTTCGAGAACCGGATCGTGGTGAACGCCGCGGACCGGAGCATCCTGTTCCTGGAACGCGTGGATCTGGGGCAGCTGGGGGTGCTCCGCTGAGCGTTCGGGCCCTGTGAGCCTGGGGGCGCGAACCGGAGGGTCCCTCAGGGGTCGGGCGATTCATCCTCGACGGAAGACTTGAACTCGGCCGGCAGAATGGACATATTATGCGGGCAGCGGACGCCTGCCCGAGGTGTGGATTCGTGAAAAAGTCACAGGGGTACGGGATCAAGCCCACGTGGGAAACGCGTCTGCGGACCTGGCTCCTGTCCGCCTACGCCCGGTCGATCTGGCAGACCGCGCGGTACGTGGTTGCGGGGGAACGGCACATCCGGCCCGACGGCAGCGGCCGCGGCTCGCTGGTGGTCTCGTGGCACGGGTTCACCCTGGCAGGGATGGGGCACTACGTTGCCTCGACCGCCCCGGACCGCGTGGCCCTGGTTTCCGACGACAGGAAGGGATGGGTGGTCGGCCTGTGGCTGCGCACCCTGGGTTTCCAGGCGTGTCCCATCTCGGGGCGGACCAGGTCGCTCGCCGCCGGACGCCGCCTGATGGAGCTGGTCAGGCAGGTCAGAAACGGCGCGAACCTCCTCATGAACCCCGATGGGCCCTACGGGCCCCCGAGAATCCCCAAGGAGGGACTGCTGTGGCTGGCCAGGAAGACCGGGGCCCGGATCGTGCCGGTGGGGGCCTACACCGGCACCGCATGCCGCCTGCCCCGCTGGGACCGCTACCTGCTGCCCCTGCCTTTCAGCCGCATCGGGGTCTGCTACGGAAGTCCCTTCGAGATCGCTTCTATCCCAGACCCCCGGGAAGCGCTGGCCCGGATCCGCAGCGCCATCGACGCGGCGATCTCCAGGGCCCGTCAGCTGTACTACCAGGGCCGGTAGCCACCGACCCGCGGCCCCTCGCTGCGACCCGATCCCCGCTAGTGAATCAGCTCGACCGGGGTCTTTCCGCCGGCGAGCAGGAAGCTGCAGGTGATGATGAGGGCGATTCCCGCGGCCAGGAAGGGCAGGGCAAAGGCCGAAGGCGGGCTGAGCTCGAACACAGCGAGGTACACGACCGGAGGGGCGAGCTGCAGCGGGATCTGCTGAAACGGCACGGCCTGGCAGGCCCGGCTGACCCGAAAGGCCATCTGCATCCTGGCGATCCCGAGCAGGTTGACCGCCAGGAGCAGCGCCGAGAGGACCGCCAGCATTGTCCAGGACTCCGGCACGAGCTCCCGGTGTGCCAGGTGCACCACCAGCCCCATGAAGGGGCTGGTCCAGAAATTCGACAGGGACAGCAGTCCTCCGGAGCTCAGGGCGAGAAGCAGGCCGCGGTACCGGTGCGCCTCCCGGCGGGACAGGGCGTGCTGGGCGATCTCCAGGACCCCCACTACGACCAGCACCGCGGCGGTGAACAGCCCGGAGCGCAGCAGAAAGCCGCGTTCGAGCAGGTCGCGGTCGCGGATTTCGATGGACAGGCGGCTGAAGCCGAGCAGGCTCACGGCCGCGACCATCAGAAACACTCCGAGGATTTCCGAGCCTTTCAGGCGCTCGTGCACGATCAGGTGCGAGCCCAGGGCCAGGACGATCAGCCCCGACGCCATGAGCCCCGGCAGGAGGGCGGGACCTACGAACAGCTGGGCCAGGAGCAGGCAGACGGCGCCCACGAAGGTCTGGACCAGGAGCCCCGACCACCACAGCGGCCGGGCCAGGAGCCGACCGAAAAACCCTCCCCGACGCGGGCGCAACTTGAGCTGGTTGACCGCCCGTTTCTGGAGAAGCAGCCCCACATTGTGGGCTATCCCCGCGGTGATCCCCAAGACGATGCCTGCTGAGTACATGCTGCCTCTCGTGCCCGCCCCGCCGTCGTAATCAGCAGGGCGTCGCGCTGGTTTATCCGACGGCTCGCGCCGTCCGCTCCAAGGCCCGACGGAATAGGGTCAGGCCCTCGTCGATCTCCGCCTCGTCCACGACCAGGGGCGGGATCCACCGGACCACGTTGTTGAAGGTCCCGCAGTTCAGAAGCAGGAGCCCCTCCTCGGCCGCAGCCGCGCTCGCGGCCTTGGCCCCCGCCTCGTCGGGCTGCCCGTCCCGGGTGAACTCGGCGGCCACCATGAGCCCGCGTCCCCGCACGTCCCCGATGCGGGGGAACTCACGCTGAA
>JAFGFV010000058.1 GCA_016930895.1 Spirochaetales bacterium
GTATGGGGAATCCGGCTTCCGCGTCAACACGTCCCCGCGGTGCTTCGCCCCCAGATGCTGGGTGCCCGGAGCCCATCGGTCCGCCCCGCTTGAGGTTCCGACGCTCTTCCTGTAGCGTGAGGGTATCCCCATGGAGGCGCGCGACCTGCTCCCGGACCTCGATCATCCCTACCTCAAGAGCCAGCTCATCGCCTACATCGGCAACAAACGGGCGCTACAGGGGTTTCTCGCCGACATCTTCCTCAGACTCTGCCCCGACCCTGCGGCCCGGGGGGCGGTCCTCCTGGATCCCTTCGCCGGTTCCGGGGCCGTGGCCCGACTGGCCCGCTACCTGGGCTTCAAGGTCCTGGCCGGCGATTGGGAGCTGTACGCCTACGTGCTGAACTACGCCCACGTGTGTGTCGGCAGGCGCGAGAGCGAGGAGCTGTTCCCGGAAGCGGGAGGGATGAGCCGGGCCATCGAGGAGCTGAACGGGCTGCAGGAGCCCCGGGCGGAGGACCTGTACATCGCGCGGCACTACGCCCCCGCGGATACCGCCAGCGCGGACTATCGGGTCGAGCGGCTGTTCTACACCCGGGAAAATGCCCTGCGCATCGACGCGGTGCGGGCCCGGATCGAGGCCGCGTACCCCGGCTCCGAGCCGGAGGGGCGCCGCCGTCAGGAGAAGCTCCTGCTCCTGGCTTCGCTCCTGTACCAGTGCGCCACCCACACCAACACCTCCGGGGTGTTCAAGGCGTGCCACAAGGGCTTCGGCGGCCACGGGGGGGAGGCGCTCAAGCGGATCATGGCACCGGTCCGGCTCCAGGTCCCGGTGCTCGTGGATGGACCGCCGGCCCTGGTGGAGCGCCGCGACGCAGCCCAGTTCGTGCGCGGCCGGCCCGCGGAGCTGTGCTACCTGGACCCTCCCTACAACCAGCACCAGTACGGCTCCAACTACCACCTGCTCAACACCATCGCCCGCTGGGACCGGCCCCCGGTGAACGACGCCCTGGGTCCGGACGGGCGCCTGCTGCACAAGGCCGGGATCCGCCGGGACTGGGTGCAGACCCGCTCGCCGTACTGCCACCGCGGCTCCGCCGCGCGGGCCTTCCGGGAGCTCCTGGAGGCCGTCGACGCCCGCTGGATCGTGGTGAGCTACAGCTCCGGAGGGACCATCGCCTTCGAGGAGATGGTGGAGATCCTGTCATCCCAAGGGCGGCTGTCCCTACACGGCAGCGAGTACGTGGCCTACCGGGGCGGGCGGCAGAGCATTGCCAGGCAGGTCAGCACTCAGGAGCTCGCCCTGGTCCTGGAGCGCGGCGGGGTCACGACCCGCAAGGACCTGCGGGAGCTCGAGCGGACGGTGGCGCTCAACCGCCTGCGGCTCCTGCTCACGCGATCGTATCACCCCGAGCGGCTGGAGAGGGTCTTCGCCGGGGCAGCGGGGGGAATCGAGGTCACCCTGGGCGGCAGGCGGCAGCTCCTCCCGATGCAGCAGCGCTACCGATTCCTGCCTTCGGCCCGCCGGGTCCTGGAAGAGGCGGCCGGCGACGCGCGCGCGGGGCGCGCCGGCACCAGGGGGGCCGACCCGGGGGAGCTGGCCGCCCTGGCGGCCGGTCTCGAAGCCTGCCTGTTCGAGGACCTCCGCGAGGAGGCGGAGACCCTGATTTCGCTCCTCGCCGACGGCGACCGCCTGGCGGAGCGGACCGCCCTGCAGCGGCGCATCCTCTGGCTCCTGCGCAAGTACGCCCACCGCAAGTACCGCGAGAGCTTCGAGGCCACGGTCTCCCGCCTGCGGGCCCTTCTGGCCGGGCCGGCGCAGTCGGGGCGGGGGCACACAGGGCCGGAGCTCCAGATCCTGGCCCGGGGTCTGCCGCTGATCGAGGCCCTCGCCCGCAAGCGTTTCGAGGGGTAGGGGAATCAGCCCCGATGGGTTTCGCGCCGCATGGCGCCGCGGCGCAGCCCGCCGGTCTTTTCGTGCCGGCCGAAGACGCCGAGGACCAGGAACAGGTCGAGCAGGGTGAGGGCGCTCAGGGCGAGGAGGCTGCGCCGAAGCCCCAACAGCTCGGGGCGGGAGGTCAGGCCGACCACGGACTGGACGATCGGGACGGCCAGCGCGCCCGCGGCGACCACGATCCCGACCGCGGTGCCGCTGGCCCGGCGGAACCGGGCCGCGGCCAGAGCCACCAAAGTAGGCCAGACCGCGCCCATACCCAGGCCCGTCACCGCGATTCCGGCCAGGGACAGGGCGGGAGTCCCGGCCGAAAAGGCCAGGAGCTGGCCGCAGAAGCTCAAGGCAAGGCTAAAGACCAGCACGGTGCGGTCGCTCCAGCCGGTGCCGGTCAGCCCGAACACGGTTCGGCTCACCCCCAGGCCTCCCCAGAAGGCGCTCAGGCACAGGGGGGCCAGGCTCCGGCTCATCCCCAGCTCGGTCTCGCCAAACTTGGCCAGCCAGCCCGCCGTGCCCATCTCAGCGGCCACGTACAGGAAGATGGCGGCGGCCAGGAGCCAGAGCAGGGGCTCCCGGAGGAGAGAGAGGAGGGGGATCGCCGGCGGTTCGCCCGCATCGGGATCACCGGGGCGGCGTCGAGGGGCCGGCGCTTCTCCTGCGCTGGTCCTCCGTCCCGGCGCGGCCAGGAACATCCCGAAGACCACGAAGTTGAGCACCGCCGCGCCCCAGAGCAGGGGCGAGAGCCCGGCGCTGCGGCTCATCGTGGAAACCAACCCGATGAGCAGCGGCCCCCCGGCGGCGCCAACGGTGAACATGGTTTGGGATAGGTTCATGACCGCCCGCTCCCGGTCGGGGTGCAGGTCCGAGATCAGGGCCGAAACCTGGCTCTCGATCACCCCGCCGCCGAGCCCGAAGAGCAGGACCGCCAGGGTGCGGGCCCCGATCTCCGGCAGCACGGCGCTCAGGGCAAAGGGCAGGGCCACCAGAAAGAAGCCGCCGGCCACCACCCCGCGCTTGCCGATCCGGTCGGCCATGACCCCCGCAGCCATGGAGCTCAAGGGGTAGAGCACGAACAGGGCCGCCAGCAGCAGCCCCTCCTGGACCGAGGAGCCCCCCAGGCGGGTCAGGATCGAGGGAAAGACTTGTGCATCCACCGCCAGCAGCAGGATACCCGCCAGGCTGAGGGTCGTGATCATGCCATTCCGTGGAGCAAAAGAACGGCCCGGAAGCCTTGCAGCGCTTCCGGGCCAGCCTTGCTATCTTCGAAACGAAACCTACCGTCCGAGCTGGTCGTACAGGTAGTCGAAGAACTCTGCGTCGGTGGTCAGGGTCTTGCGGAACCTCGGCAGCAGCTCCTGGTACGACTCGATCGCCTTCCAGAACTCGTAGAAGTCCGGGCTGCGGTTGTAGGCAAGGGCATAGATGCCCGCCGCCTGGGCGTCCGCCTGTCCCTTGATGTCCTCCGACTGCCGGTAGGCGTTGGACTCGATCGAGTTGAGCTCCCGCTGCATCTCCCCGAGGATGGCGGCCTTGCGGCCCTCACCGTCGGAGCGGAAGGCCTGGGCGATCTGGTTGCGCTCGGCAATCATCCGGCGGTACACGCTCTCGGTCAGCTCGTCGGAGTACTTGATCTGCCGGACGATGAGGTCCACCAGGACGATCCCGTAGGAGGGCGTGATGGCGGTAGCCTCCTGGAACATCTCGTCCGAGAGAGCCTGGCGGCCCTTTTCGATGGTCTCGAACACCACGGTGGTGTCGATGCCCAGGGCCTCGGCCTGCGCCTCCCCCTCCAGCTCCACGGCGGTCTCGTAGACGCTCGTGCGCTCGATCTCCTTGATCACGTTGGAGTTACGCACCGCCTCCACCAGGGAGTTCCGGGAGATGATCTTGCGCACCGAGGAGTCGATCACGTCGTCCAGCCGGGAGGCAGCCCCCATGAGCGTGCCCACGGACTCGTAGAAC
>JAFGFV010000418.1 GCA_016930895.1 Spirochaetales bacterium
CCCATCATGGCCGAAGGAATGACCAGGGCGTCGTCCGGGACGCTCTCCGCCGGGATCAGCTCGACCTTGCCCTTCTCGAGCAGGGCCCCCTTGGCCATGAGCTTGCCCATGTACGGATCGCCGCCCCCCCCGGCCCCGATGACCGCCGCCCCGATGGCCAGGAAGTCTATGTTGTCCGCAGTCAGGTAGTTCACATCGAGACCTCCGCGATTCGTGTGATAGTGAAGCCATATTTTTACACGATTGAGCAAGAATATTCAAATCCTTTTTTCGCGAGTCTGTTTCACGGAATCCGAGGGTGACACGGGGCCTTCGATCCTGTAGAGCTGGGGGCAGGATCGATCCTCCCGCCGGTGGGAGCTGCTGCCCGAGTCAGGTCCGGAGCACGGAGGTATGGGGCCCCGCCGCCCGCGGCCGCGATCCTTCGCATGGCATCCCTAATGCCTTCGACGGCAATCACCACGTTCGTGGACCGGGACGTAGTTGCCCATCTCGGGGCCCAGTTGCCGCGTGTGCCAGCCGAACACGCGCGTCTAGAAATCGGACATCCGCTTCTTGTCTTCTGCCGGCATCGCGAAATGCACCACGGGACTCATCTTCATGGTCTGCCTCCTCCGCGATTCTCGTCCGCCCTGAACCGGACGATCCTGCGCACCAGATCCAGAGGCAGCGGCTTTTCGAGGGGGAATTGAACAGAGCCTTTCCCTTGCTTGTAAGGGGCCAGCTCCGTCTTGAACGCTTCGATGCCGGAGGGGATCGGGTAGAACCCGATGTGGTTCTTGAATGCCGCAAAATGCACCAGGTTCCTCCCGTTCAGCTTGAACGTGGGCATCTGATAACTGATCGCTTCGACCGCTTCAGGCGCCGCGTCCCGGATCGTCTTCCGCATGCTCTCGAGCATGCGGCCCAGGGTCTTCGGGAAGGCTTCGATGTACTCGTCGATCGTTCGGAACGTGCCTCTCGGTGTGCTCATGCCTCCGCCCCCTTCCTCCTCAGGACTGCGGCCCGTCACTCCTGCGAGTCAACCGGGGCGCGCATCCTCTCTTCCAGCTCCTGGAGCTCCGGGGTAAGGCGGGGCCGAATGTCCTCGTTTCCCAGCGGAGCTAAATACGAGTCTACTGATATGGTATATACGCTTGCTACAGCTCGGCAAGCGTGCCGGAACGGTTGTGGCGTCCCCCCGAACCGCTGGAGCCCTGGACGGTCCTTGGTCGGGACCTCGCCGATGCCCGGCGTCACGAGCACTGATGGCAATCAGCGAAGGCCACGAGAATCGGTGCACCGGGTATTGTCCAGAGATCCCCGGCACATGGAGCTCTCCAACAAGCTCGCGAAGGAGTCCTGCGAGGGTTCTGTACCATCAGAACCAACGGTCAGTGGTAAATCATTCTTCGATGGACGGATACCGGACCTTGCGACGTTCGAATCACAGGCTATCATGCATGTCAGGACGATGGAGGTAGACAGTGTTCACGATTGAGAGGGAGCCTTCCAGCCCGGGTGAGATCCTCGATGAGGAGTTGCTGCAGCCCCTCCACATAACTCAGAAACAGCTGGCGGATCACCTCGGCTGCGATGTCAAGGTGATTGATCGGATTGTTAATCATGGAACATCGATCACTGCTGAGACCGCAGGCAGACTGGCGTCTGCACTTGGGACCTCACCTGAGTTCTGGCTCAGCGCGCAACAGGCCGCTGACCTCTACTACGCACGGAAGGAAGTTGAAGGGGTGCCGGAGCCACTGGTCAAGACACCATAGCACAGGTTTTCGCAAAGGCACGGAGCAAAGGAGGACATTGGCCGGACCCACACGGCGGGAAAGTTGAGTACCCGGCAAGGGCGCCAGAGCGTTTCTCAGCTTGGCACACAAGCTTCCGAAAACGTGGGACTGTCAGAGTACGACGGCGTTGAGGCTTAGATGACTTTCTCTATCGACTCTACCACAAGCTGGTTGAGGCTCTTGCCCTGTTCCGCGGCCTTGATGTACGCGCGATGGTGGAGTTCGGAAGGTAGCCTCACTACGAACTTGCCTGAGAATGGCTTGTCGGGCTTTTCTTTGCGTTCGGCGCAGAACTGAAGATAGTCGTCAATCGATTCTCGAAAGGCCTGTCTCAACTCGTCCACTGTGTTTCCCTGGAAAGTGATTATGTCCCGGGTATCCAGGACTTCACCGTGGAGCAATCCGGCCTCGTCGTCGTACTCGACGTATCCCGTGTATCCCCTATACTTCAACATCCTTGACTCCTGCTGTGACTAGAAACCTCCGCACCGATTTCACGGATCCTTTGTCCGTCACTCGCCGGGGGTGCGGCCTGTGGAATACTGCGCGGACGCCCTTCAGTGCCACGCGAACACGCGACCCTTGGCCCTCGGTGATTTCGGCTCCCAACGCATGCAAAAGGCCTTCTATCTCGTTCCATGGGATGTCCGACCGAACCGGATCCTCAAGTATCGCCGTCAAGGTATCCCTGTTCTTCCTGTTCACGGCCGTAATACTAATCTATAGTATCAGCATCGCTGTGTCAACGAAAGATGGTCTTCCGGGAAGCGCTGTACCGGGAGGAGGTCCCCCGGGACCCGACTGCCGGTGTGGGCAAGGTGAAGTACCGCCAAAAGGAACGGGGGGTGTTCGCGGCGCAAGAGATCCGGCGACTGTATCCCGACCACGATTACGGTCCCTGGCGGGACACATGGGACTGTACCTGCTTCTACCTGGCCGCGGTGACGGGCTTGCGCCGCGGAGAGATCTTGGCGCTTCGCTGGCAGCACATCGGCCTCGAGCGGCAGTGTGTGGCCGTGTGCGAGGCCTGGAAGGGCGGGAAGGAGATGGGTCCGCCCAAGTGGGACCACCTGCGGGTGGTGCCGATCGGTGAGCAACTCAAGAGAATCCAGGGCGCCGTACTGCCTATCCGGGGTGCGGCGCCCCAATTTCTCTGCCGGTCGGGCAGCGGTTTCGATGGCCGGAGACAGAGGTCCCGTGCTATGATCTGGGTAGAAGCGTTTGAGGAGATCGAATGCCCAAGACATTGATAGTCGACCACGCCAAGTGCACGGGCTGCCTGATGTGCGCCCAGGCCTGTTCGCTCGTGAAGACCGGCACGTTCAATCCCGCCGCCTCCCGGATCCGCATCGTCGATTGGGAAGACAGCGGC
>JAFGFV010000419.1 GCA_016930895.1 Spirochaetales bacterium
ACCGGAAGCCCGAGATCGCGGGACGCTACCAGATCAGCGCGATCCCGACGATCATGATGTTCTGGCGGGGGGAGCCGGTGCTGCGCCTGCAGGGCGCCCAACCCTACGAGGGGCTCAAGCGGCAGATCGAGGCGAACTGGCCGCGGGAGATGAAAGGACGGCCGTGAGGCGCCGGCTGCTGTGGTACGTGCTCCTTGCGGTCCTGGTTCCGGGTGCCGCCTGGTTGTTCGGCGTGGCGGTGCGGGGCGCGTCGCAGGACCAGGGCACCGGGGGCCAGGGGCAGATGCCGGAGGAGGGCCCCGAGGCGCAGGCCGCCTTCCTGGAGGCCCTGGCCGTGGACCTGATCGAGCGGCACCCGGACTTCGATCTCGTCGAGGTCCGGAAGCTCCTGGAGGAGCTGCGGGAGCTGCCGCGCCGGCCGCGGGAAGGGCGCCTCAGCTCCCTGGAGGCCGGCCTGCGGGCCGCGGAATCCCGGCTGCGCCGGGCAGCGATCGGCACAGAGGCAGCGGTGGAGGCGACGGACCTGGCGCAGCCGGAATCGGACATCGAGGGCTACAAGACCTTCTCGCCCAACGGCTTCAAGAGCCTGTACGAGTCGGTGGCAGGGCGCGGGGTCACCCCGCTGCCGCGGGTTCCGGAGATCACAGGGGATCCGGAAGCGGATCGCCGGATCGTTGAGCTGGCCGTCCGCCGGGGCTACCGCCTGAGAGGAGAGGCGGACCCGGAGCGCCTCGAGTGGGAGGGCAGGCACGGCCTGCAGCCCGAGGCGTTCGCGGCTTGGCGCGCGCTGCGGGCCGCCGCGCGCTCGGAGGGGGTGGAGCTCGAGCTGATCTCCGCGTACCGCTCGGTGGAGCGCCAGCGGGTGATCTTCCTGGGCGCGCTGGCGCGGGCGGGCGCGGAACGGGCGGGTGCCGGGGGCGGCGGCGCGCCTTCGGCCCGGGAGCTGGCTTCCGGGCAGTCCGACGATCTGGTAAACGGCATCCTGCGGGAGAGCTCGCCCCCGGGGTTCTCCCGGCATCACACGGGGTTCGCCCTGGACCTCACGGACGCCGCCTCGGGGCGGGAGTTCACGGACTTCGGCCTGACGGCGGGGTTCGCCTGGATCTCCGCGGGCAACTACCTGAACGCCAAGCGCTTCGGGTTCATTCCCAGCTACCCGGCCGGGGCCCACGGGCAGGGACCGGACCCGGAGCCGTGGGAATACGTCTGGGTGGGGCGGGAGCTCCTGGAGCGGCGCTCCGGCTCCCGGCCCTCCAGCCCCGGGCCCTCCGGCCCCCGGGACGGCGGGTCACCGCAGGACCCACAGGCGCGGTGATGCCCTCCGGAGGGGCGCCCTCGGCGGCGCTGAACGACCGCTTCTTCTGGGAGCTGCTGGGCCTGAGTCCGGGGGCCGAACGCCGGGCGATCAAGCGCGCGTACTACCGCAAGGCCCGGGAGAACCACCCTGATTTTTTCCCCGAGGCGGCCAGGGACGTGCAGGGGATCAAGATGATCGCCCTCAACGAGGCGTACGCCCACCTGATGAGCCTTCCGGCTCCGGTAGCGCGGCCTGCGGCAGCCGGGCGTGATCCGGTAGCGCGGCCTGCGGCAGCCGGGCGCGGCGCGGCGGGTTGGGTGGACCGGGCCCCCACGGGGACGGCCGTCGGCCCCCACAAGGAACCCGCCTATGCGTATTACAAGCAGGGGTTCGTGCACTTCTCCCGGGCCATCCACGGGATCGAGGCGCTCTATCAGTCGATCGCCCGCCATCACGGCATCCATTTTCGTCCCCGGGACGACGCGTTCGAGCGTTTCGCCGGCAGCCTGCTGGAGCTGCGGCGGGCCCACGAGTACTTCACCCGGGTGGTGCGGGAGCACGCCGGCAGCATCTGGCGCCGGGACGCGGAGCTCAAGCTGGCCCGGATCGAGCGCTTCAGCGCCCTGTACCGCCGGATCATCGGGAACCTGACCGGCCCGGGCTGAGGCCCAGGGCTGACCGGTCCGGCCTGACTCCCCCGGCCTGAGCCCCGGGGCCCCGAAGGCGCGCGGTCTCTCAGGCCAGCCCCTGGACCAGGGCCTTGAAGCGCCTGCCCCGATCGAACTCGTTCAGGAACATCTCGAAGGAGGCGCACCCGGGGGAAAGGACCACCGTGCTGCCCGGGGAGGCCGCGTCGACGGCGTGCCGAAGGGCCTCCTCCAGGGTCCCGAAGGGGCCCTGGTAGGCGGCCCCGGCGCCGTCCAGCAGGGGGCGGAGCTTCTCGGTCCCGCTCCCGGTCAGGAGGAACACCCCGTGGGCCTTGCCGATCGCCTCGGCCAGCGGGCGGAAGTCCAGGTTCTTGTCCGTGCCTCCGGCGATCAGCAGCACCGGGGCCGGGAGGCTCTCGAGGGCCGCCGCTGCGGCCTCCGGGATGGTGGCCGCCGAGTCGTTGTAGAAGCGCACCCCCCGCACCTCCCGCACCAGCTCGAGGCGGTGCTCCAAACCCGGGAACTCGCCCAGGCGCCTCTCGATGCTCCCGGGGTCCTGGCCGAACAGCCAGGCAGCCATCCCGGCGGCCAGGAGGTTTCGCAGCGAGTGGGCCCCCGGCAGCACGGGGTTGTTCCCCAGGAGCCGCGCCTTCAGGCCGCCGGCCCGCAGCAGGCCCCTGCCGCGGTGGAGATACGCCCCTTCCAGGCCCTCGGGCAGGGGGTGAGCGGAGAACCAGCGCAGCGCAGCAGGGACCTGCCCCGCCAGGCGGACCTGCCAGGGGTCATCGTGATTGAGCACGGCGAAGTCCTCGGGGCGCTGCCCTTCGAACAGCACCGCCTTGTCGGCCACGTAGCTCTCCATGTCCGGGTATCGGTCCTGGTGGTCCGGCAGGATCACGGTCAGGAGCGCCACCCGGGGCTCGAGCACCCCTCGGCCGCGCAGGTCCGCCAGCTGCCACGAGGACAGCTCGAGCACCACCGGGTCGCCGGGGGTCAGCTCGTCGAGGAACCCGAGAGGGCTGATGGTGATGTTGCCCCCCAGGCGGGCCCCGGGATGGGGTTCGAGCAGGCAGTGGTGGATGGCGGCGGCCACGGTGGACTTGCCCTTGGAGCCCGTGACCCCGATCACGGCCCCCGGATTGAGCTGCAGGAACAGGCTGAGATCGGTCTCGATGGGGACACCGCGCTCCCGGGCCGCGGCCAGGTACGAGCTGGAAGGGGGGACCGCCGGGTTCTTGACGACCAGCTGCGCCTCCCGGAAGTCCTCCTCCCGGTGCCGGCCGAGCACCGTCCTGACCCCGAGAGCCTCCAGCTCCGGAAGCACCTGGGCGAACACCGACGGGTCCTTCCGGTTGTCGGTGACGGTGACGCGAGCTCCTCGGCGGGCCAGGAAGCGGGCGGAGGCCAGTCCCCCGCCGTGCAGACCCAGCCCCATGACCGTGACCCTGAGGTCCTTCAGCTCATCGAGGCGCCTGGTCAATCCGGAACTCCTTCATGTCCTGGTCGTTCAGGTACGGCTCCACGCTCAGGCCCGCCCAGGCGCTCCGCCAGCCGTCCGGCACGCGGGCCTTGAGGCCCCTGTAGATCGGGTTGTCCTCGGAGAACCTGCCCGACCTCATGGAGGCCTCGATCTCCGCCATCGCGGGGCGCAGGAAAGCGAGGGCCCGGTGCAGGAGCGGCAGCCTGCGCTTCCGCTCTTCGGGGTCAAAGTCGACCACGGTTTGGCACACGGTCTTGTACTTGCAGACGAAGGGATAGAAAGGGTACAGCCGGGCCCCCTCGGGCAGGAACAGCTTGCTGAAGAAGCGGGTCAGGTCGTTGTCGATCCAGATCCCCTGGACAAAGTATCCCCGCCCGGTTTCGTCGACCCAGGTGCTGGAGATGGTCTGGTCGATCCGCAGCTCCCGCACCCGCCCTTCCTCCCTGATCACCGCTTCCAGGGGAACGTTGAGCGCCTCCATGTGCAGGCAGTCGGTGGAGTACGCCGGGGTGTAGTCGTTGTTCCCCTTGTCCACCACCCGGTGCAGCCGGGGCCGATACATCAGGTCCAGGCGCAGGAGGTACAGATACGGCCGGTCCTCGATGCGGTACAGCTTGAAGAAGGCCGGCCGGAGGGTATCGGCCGGGTCGAACAAGTGGGCAAGCTCCCGCAAGGGCGCCGGCACCAGCACCAGGAGCTGCTCGATGACCTGCCGCAGCACCCCGGCATACCCTGCCTCCGGGGAGCTTCGGCTCACATCGTGGTGTATGGGCAGCCGGGGCACGGTGAACTCGCCCTTCAGCCGGAGAAAGAACTCCTCCAGCTGGTCGAAGTGACGCGTGTAACCCCCCGGATCCCCGCCTGCCGACCCGAGCATGCGGTTGATCTCCGGGTCGGAGTACCCGCAGTGGATTGCGTTGCCTCTCGCCATGGCTGCGCCGGTCCCGCCCGTGCTCACGCGGGCTCGATGCGGTAGATCACCCAGTAGCCCCTGTGCCGGCTGCGGGGACGCCAGCGGCGAAGGTAGTATCGCTCGCGCACCTCGCTGCTGGCCACGGTGGGGCCGGCTGAGGCCTGGGGGTCTGAGGCGAGCGGGTCTGAGGCGAGCG
>JAFGFV010000420.1 GCA_016930895.1 Spirochaetales bacterium
GCCGTGCTGTTTTCCAGCCCCAGGGCGATGGCCTCCGCCAGACTCAGGCGGATGGTCTCCGCCGAGACCGGGGCGGCTGCAGCCAGCAGCCCACCGAGAAGCAGAGCTCCCCAAAGAAACAGGCTCGTACCTTTCTGGTTCATCTTCGTAATACCCCCCTGAGAAGTATGCTCATGACGGCGGCAGCGCGTTCCTCGGGCTGCTCGGCAGCGGGCCGGTCCTCGAAGCAAAAGCGGCCCACCGCCTGGTTGACCATGCCGATGAAGCTGTCCACCATGGCCGGCGTATCCACGTCGCTCCGGATGGCCCCCTCGCGCTTGCCCTCCTCGAACAGCTCCTGAAGAAATGCCTCCAGCAGGCGGCGCTTCTCCAGGAGCGGGGTGAATAGCCGGCGATGAACCACCACGGCATCCGTGCTCTGGAGCAGGGAGAACAGGCGAAAGAAATCCCGGTTGCGGGAGAAGAACAGGATCTGGGCTTCCGCCACCCCCCTCAGCTTCTCGACGACCCCCCGGCTCTCCTGGTAGCGCTCCACCACCGATGCCTGCAGCCGGTCGAGCACGTCGAGCACCACCTGGGCGTACAGGTCCTCCTTGTCCTTGAAGTACAGGTACACGGTGCCCTTGGCCAGGCGGGCACTGCGGGCCACCTCGTCCATGGCGGTCGCGCCGAAGCCCTTGCGCGCGAACAGCTTGAGCGCAGCCTCGAGGATGCGCTTGCGCTTGATTTCCCGGTTGGTCTGCTTGGCGGCAATCGTGCTCATGTCGGCCCCAGTGACTGAACGGTCAGTCAGATTTCCCGCAGAACTCTAAGATAGCCACGAGGCCCCTGCCGAGTCAATGGGAGCCGTGGTTGGGGTGGGAACGCGGAAACCGGTCTTGGTGAGAGCAGTGACGGGGGCCCTGCGGTGCGGCGGCGGACGCTTCCGCGGAAACGTCCGGGCCATCCCCGGCCGACGGGGCCTGGTCGCCATGGGCCGCGACGGCCAGAGGCTGAACAGCCCCCTGCCGCCCCCTGCCTCGCTCCTTGCCAAAGCGGCTCAAGTCAACTACTGTTGTAGCACCGCTCCAGCTCTCCGGCGTCCCGGCCGGAGGGGAAAGGAACACGGCATGGCAAAGGTTATGGTCTACATCGTCCATGATCAGTCGGTGGACCGGGCGGTCCAGGAAACACTGACGGAGCTGGGTATCGACCACTACTCCCGGTTTCGGGATGCCCTTGTGGGCGGGCCGCCGGCGGGAAACGACGACCCGGAGAGCGCGACGCCCCGAAGCGTGACCATCGCGGTGGTGGAAGACGCCCTGCGCCGGCGCCTGCTGGAGCGGCTGAAGGCCCTGAAGGTTGACTCACCCCTCACGGGGATCCGGGCGTTCGTGGTCTCGGTGCTCGACGCCGTCTAACACATCAGCGAATCAGGGAGGCACCTATGGCGGAAATCGTGCGGTATCAGGGCATCAAGCCCGCCGAGACATGCCGGTACGACGGCGTGTCGCTGGGGGAAGTCATGCTGCGCTTCGACCCCCGGGACGTGCCGGTGGCGCGCATGCGCGACTCCATCAGGGTGTTCCAGGGCGGAGGCGAGACCAACGTGGCCTGCGGTCTGGCGTACACCTTCGGCCTGCGCACGGCGGTGCTCACCGCCCTGGTGGAGGACCCCATCGGCGAAAACATCCGCAACCAGATGCGGGAGGCGGGCGTGGACACCGGCTGGGTGCGCTGGTGGAACACCAGGAACGACGGCAGCCGCTACTCCACCGATCAGAAGGGGAGCCTGCACAACGGCATCAACTTCACCTACAACGGGGCCGGCGTGATCCCTTCGGCCACCGCCTACTACCGGGCGCATACCCCCGCCGCCGCGCTCGGGCCGGGGGACTTCGACTTCGGCGAGCTGTTCGGCCGGCTGGGCGTGCGGATCTTCAACACCGGCGGGATCTTCACCCTGATCGGGCCCCGGACCTCCGAGCTGGCCATCGAGGCGGCCCGGGCGGCCGCCGACTCGGGCACCTTCGTGTCCGCGGACCTGAACTACCGCTCCAAGGTCGAGCCGGACAAGGCCCGGGCCCGGGCGATCAACCAGAAGCTGGCACCCTACCTGGGCTTCCTGGTGGGCAACGACTCGGACCTGGCCGACGCCCTGGGCTACGAAACCCGCAAACCCAAGGCAAAAGGCTTCGAAGCCTGGATGGAGGCGTACCAGGATACGATCCGCAAGGTGGCCGCGGATTTCCCCAACTTGAGCCTGATCGGCACCCAGTGGCGGGGCGCCCACAACGCCGACCTGGTCAGCTGGGGGGCGGTCCTCTACGACACCAAGGCCGACGCCTGGTACGCGGCCCCGGTCCGGGAAAATGTGCCGATCCGGGACCGCACCGGGGGCGGCGACTCCTTCGCCTCCGGGGTGCTGGCGGCCCTGCTCAAAGGCAAGGACCTGGCCACCGCAGTCAACTGGGGAGCGGCCCACGGGATCCTGGTCCAGGAGACGCCGGGGGACATCACCATGGTGAGCCAGGCGGCCGTCGAGGCCGAAGTCAAGCGCGTCGCCGCCGGCGGCGGGGTCAAAGCGGTGCGCTGAGGCCGGCAGGACGCCGGCCCGGCCGGGCCCTCGGCCGCTGGGACTGCGGATTCCCTTGCAGCTCTTCGTCAACCACCGGGAGGCCTTGTTCCTCGAGCGCCCCAACCGCTTCGTGGTCCTGGCCCGGGCCGTCGGGGACCCTCCCGGGGAGGTCCTGGCGGCCCACTGCCCGAACCCCGGCCGCATGCTCGAGCTCCTGGTCCCCGGGCGGCGGCTGATCCTCCAGCGCCGGGACACCGGCCTGGCGTACACCCTGGCCGCGGCCTACTACCAGGACACCGTGGTTCCCCTGCAGTCCACGCGGGCCAACGCGCTGGCGGAGAGCCTGCTTTTGCCGGCGCTGTTTCCGGGCCTGCAGGAGCTCGAGCGGGAGGTCCGCGTCGGGGGCTCCCGCCTGGACTTCCGCTTCCGTGTCCCCGGCCGGTCTGGCTGGATGGCGCTGGAGGTCAAGTCCTGCACGCTGGTCGAAGAGGGCACCGCCATGTTCCCGGACGCGGCGACCGCCCGGGGCCTGCGGCACCTGGAAGAGCTCGCGCTCCAGGAGCGCGAAGGCGATCGGGCCGGGGTCCTGTTCGTGGTGCAAAATCCCAACGCAAAGCGGTTCCTGCCGGATGTGCACACGGATCCCGCCTTCAGCCGCAGGCTCCTGGAGCTGCGGGAGCGGATCTGGATCGGCGCCTCCTCGATCCGCACGACCCCGGCCGGCCAAGCCCGCCTCGAGCGGCTGAGGGTGCCGCTGGATTTCGAGGCGGCCGCCCGGTGCGTCGACGACCGGGGGGCGTACCTCCTGGTGCTGCGGGTGGAGAAGGAGCTACACTGCCGGGTGGGGTCCCTGGGGCTGGTGCGCTTTGCGCCCGGCCACTTCGTGTACGTGGGCTCCGCCATGGGAGGGCTGTCCGCCCGCCTGGCCCGGCACCTGCGCAAGGCCAAGTCCCACCACTGGCACATCGACTACCTGCTGGCGCAGGTGCCGGGGCGGAACGTGCGCACCCTGCCCATTCGCAGCCCCCATCCCCTGGAGTGCCCGCTGTCCCGTGAAGTCGCCTCACTCGCCGCCGCTCAGGTCCCCCGCTTCGGCTCCTCCGACTGCGCCTGCCCGTCGCACCTGTACTACTTCCCGGAGGATCCCCTGCGCTCGGAGCGATTCCTGCAGCTGCTGCTGCGCTTCCGTCACGACCTGGCTCTGCGGCCCTGAACAGCCGGAGCCCGATTCGCCCTGCGCGCCTCCGCCCGGGCCCGCCGCTCGTGGTCCGCGATGTCTGCGGCATCCCAGGGGTAACAGATCCAGCTGTCGGCGGTCTGCTCTCCCACGAAGTAGTGCCGGATCGCCGACGGCAGGCGCCCCCGTTTTTCCTTCTCCTTGTTGTGCAGGACCATCACCGCGATCTCCGCAGGTCGATGGCTGAGCAGCTCCCGGAGGCAGTACTCCAGGGTGACCCGAGAGTCGTCGACCTCGTCGACCAGGAGCACCCGCTTGCCGGCCAGCTTGTCTTCCACCTCGTCGATCCACTGGATGGTCCGAGGGGTGGCCGTGGGCACGTTGTCCACCCCGTAGTAGGAGATCCCCACCGCGTAGATCGGCCGGTTCAGGAAGGTCTTGAGAATCCGGGCGGGAACGAACCCCCCTGTGCCAATAGCCACGATCACCTCGGGGTCGAAACCGGAAACCTGGATTTCCCCTGCCAGCCGCTTGACCGTTTCGTGGATCTGCCCGTAGGAGAGGTAGTAACGGGGTGGCCCCGCCGCCTCCCCCTGGGCTCCAGCACCGCCCGCGCCCGCGAACTCCTTGCTCACCATGGCCGGAGAGTGTACCGCGTTTTCCGGGTTTGATCAAAACACTGTGCGTCAGGTCTCGTGCGCGCTTGGCTTGCTATTGCCGCGGCGGCTGTCTTAAAATGGATAGAAGGACAGAAGCCGAGGTGATGAAGGGAAGCCCGTCCGTGGCATGCCTGCTTCTCCTGCTCATCGCCGGTCCTCCCTCTGTGAGTGCACCCTATTCTGCGTCAACCGGAGCGACCGCGCGGGCGTTTATAGCGTACGGCGAGCTCTTGGAGGCGGATCTGGTCTCCACGGAGCTGTCGCGTCTGGGCTCCTTCGACCCCGCCGCCTGGACGGTGAGCCGGGACGGGCAAGGACTGTATTGGGCGCGCTGCGCCCCCAGGGTGCTCGGAGCTCTCGATGCCGATACGGGCCGGATTGAGGCCCGGATTCCCCTCCCCTACCGGGTCTACAACCACGTGATGGCCGCCGGAGGGCTCCTGTACGTGAGCCATCACACCCTCACCGCCCAGGGCTTCACGGTTTCCGTCGTCGACCCGGGAGCGAGGCGGCTGGTGGGGGAAATCCGCGGGATCTCGGGCCTGAGGACGGGCCTGGCCGCCGCCGGTGATGCGGTCTTCATGACCACCGTGGACGTGGCCAGCCCCGCATCCCTGCACCTCTTTCGCATCGACACGGTTACGAACCAGCTCACGGAGCTTCGCCGGGCCCAAGCGGCGGGCTCGCGCTGGCTCCTGGCCGGGCAGGGCGAGACCCTTCTGCTGGCCGCAAGCGCGTCCGCGGCAAACGGCGAAGAGGCGTCGCTGGAGCTCCTGGACCCGGGCAGCGGCCGCACCCTGCGCGCGCAGGCGGCGGCAGTGCTCGCCCCGGGGGCGGGCCTCCTCGGGGAGCCCCTGGTCGGCGCGGAGGAGATCCTCGTCCCGATCCAGGACAGTCAGGGCCGCTGGACCCTTCTGTGTCTGGACCCGGACACTCTCACGCGGCGGGACCTCCTGCCGCTTTCCTATTCGGTACAGCGTATCGTCGGCAAACATGGCTCGATGCTCGCCTACCTGGACGGCCCGGAGCCTGCCTTCGGGCCCGGGATGAGCCTGCATTTCTACGATCTCGA
>JAFGFV010000421.1 GCA_016930895.1 Spirochaetales bacterium
GCCCCGCCCCTGAGCGGGCCGGCGGCGGATGTCTTTGCGGGAATTCGCCGCCCCTACGACAGTTCTTTTTTCCCTACTCGTTTGGGCGCACAAGGCCGTTATCTATTGTAGACAACCCATTCTCGAGGAGGAACACTGAAGTGGAGTACTACGACACGCCTGGGTACTGGATCTTCGCCGTCATCCTGTACGTTCTGTACATCGTGGCCGGATGGCGGGTCTACACCAAGGCCGGCAAGCCCGGATGGGCGACGATTATTCCGTTCTACAACATCGTGGTCTGGTGCCAGATCGCCCGAAAGCCGGGCTGGTGGCTGATCCTCTACCTGATCCCGGTCGTGAATTTCGTGATCGCGATCATCGTGGCGGTCAACGTCGCCAAGGCCTTCGGCAAGTCCGGGGCGTTTGGTTTCTTTCTCCTGTTTCTGTTCTACTTCATCGGAATGTTCGTGATAGCTTTCGGGAAGGCGCAGTACCAGCCCCAGACCCAGCCCCGGACCTGAGCTCTCCGCCCAGGGCGCGGAGCCCCATTTTGGGGTTCGATGAGCCTGCCCGGTTCGGTTCGCCCAGCCGGGCATTCTTTTTTGCCCCCGGGCGCGCCTTGACGGAAAGCCGTGCAATCGGTAGAACTTGCCCCAGGAGGAGAGTGAGCCATGACCAAGCTGACCGGCAAGGTGCTGATCGCCCAGGGCGGCGGGCCCACCGCGGTGATCAATCAGTCCCTCGTGGGGGCGGTGCTGGAGTCCCGGAAGTTCCCGGAGGTCACCCGGGTGTACGGCGCGGTGAACGGCGTGCGCGGGATCGTGGACGAGGAGCTGCTGGACCTGACCCAGGAGACCACGAACAACCTGGAGCAGGTGGCGCTGACCCCTTCCAGTGGGTTGCTGTCCACCCGGGATAAGCCGGACGAGGCCTACTGCCGGGAGATCTTCAAGGTCTGCCAGGCCCACGACGTGCGCTACTTCTTCTACATCGGCGGAAACGACAGCGCCGACACGGTCCGGATCGTGAACCTGAACGCCGAGCGGGCGGGCTACGACATGCGCTGCATCCACATCCCGAAGACCATCGACAACGACCTGGTGGTCAATGATCATACCCCGGGGTACGGTTCTGCGGCCCGCTTCGTGGCCCAGGCTTTCATGGGCTTCAACCTGGACAACCGGGCCCTGCCCGGGGTGTTCATCGGCGTGGTCATGGGGCGCCACGCGGGGTTCCTGACCGCCGCCTCCTCCCTGGGCCGGAAATACCCCGACGACGGGCCGCACTGCATCTACGTGCCCGAACGACCGTTCTCCGAGGAACAGTTTCTGAAGGACGTCAAGAAAGCCATGGATTCATACGGCCGCTGCGTCGTGGCGGTGAGCGAGGGCATCGTGGACCAGGACGGTCAGCCGGTGACCGTCAAGATCCTCGGCTCAAGCGAGGCCGACGCGCACGGGAACGTCCAGCTGTCGGGCACCGGGGCTCTCGGCGACGCCCTCTCCCAGCTGGTCAAGGAGAAGCTCAAGGTCAAGCGGGTGCGGGCGGATACCCTGGGCTACATGCAGCGCTCGTTCATGGGGGTCATGTCCGACGTGGACGCCCACGAGGCCCGGGAGGTGGGGGAGAAGGCCGCCCAGTTCGCCGTCTGGCAGGACATCGACGGCTCCATCACGATCCAGCGCACCGGCAACTACTCGGTGGACTACCGGATCGTGCCGCTGGAGAGAATCGCCGCCAAGACCAAGACCATGCCGCCGGAGTTCCTGAACCCGGAGGGGAACGACACCACGCCGGAGTTCTACGCCTATGCGCGCCCTCTGGTGGGCTCCGGGCTGCCGACCAGCCACCGGATCCGGGCGCCGAAGGTGGGCAAAATCCTAACGGACCGTTAGGTCCCCCGGGACCGATTTCGGTAGACCCCGGCCCTCGTTCAGGAGTATCTTCTGCCTTCGAACCCTCAACAGGAAGCTCAATGTCAAGTACACCTATCGTCAACGACTCGGTCCGCAATGTGGCCATCATCGCGCACGTGGACCACGGCAAGACCACCCTGGTCGACGCCATGTTCCGCCAGAGCGGAGTGTTCCGCAGCAACCAGGAGGCAGGAGAGCGGGTCATGGACCGCCTGGATCTGGAGCGGGAGCGGGGCATCACCATTGCCGCCAAGAACTGCTCCGTGATCTGGAAGGGGGTCAAGATCAACATCATCGACACCCCGGGACACGCGGACTTCGGCGGGGAGGTGGAGCGCGGGCTCTCCATGGTCGACGGTGCGATTCTCCTGGTGGACGCCTCCGAGGGGCCGCTGCCCCAGACGCGCTTCGTGGTCAGCAAGGCCCTGGAGGCGAGGCTGCCGCTGATCGTGGTGATCAACAAGATCGATCGCCCCGACGCCCGCCCGGCTGCGGTCCTCGACGCCATCCACGATCTGCTGATCGAGCTGGGCGCCTCCGAGGAACAGCTGGATTTCGAACCTCTGTACGCGGTGGGCCGGGAGGGGATCGTCAAGGCCAGGCTCGAGGATGCGGTCGACAACCTGCACCTGCTCCTGGACACCATCCTCAGGCGGATCCCGGCGCCGGCCTCGAAGCCGGGAGAGCCCTTCCAGATGCTGGTGTCGGACCTCTCGTATTCGGATTATCTCGGGCGCCTGGCCATCGGCAGGGTGGCCAACGGCAGCGCCGCAGCCAACGACAACCTGGTCTGCATCGGAGAGCGGGAGGCAGAGCTGCCCCTCAAGGTGAGCCGCCTCCAGGCCTACCAGGGCCCCTATCTCAGGGAAACCGATCGGGCCGCCTCCGGGGATATCGTGGTGCTGGCGGGCATCGAGAACGTGCACATCGGCGACACCATCTGCACCCGGGAGGCGCCCAAAGCGCTGCGGCGCATCA
>JAFGFV010000422.1 GCA_016930895.1 Spirochaetales bacterium
TCCCGGTTCCCGACGAACGAAAGCAGCACGCGCATCTCGGCCATGCACTCAGTATAGGTCCCCGGGTGGGGCGCATCAATCGAATCTCGATACATCGCTCCACTCCCGCCACAAAGAGCAGCAAGGTTCGTGCCAGCCCGGGTCTGCCTCCACGCAGGGAGCCGCCTCGCCGCGCCTGCGGCGAGGGGCACGCCCTGTGCATGGTGCGCTGGACGGATCTGCCACGGGGATTCGACTACTACAGGGTTGAAGGGGGGATCACGACCTGGGACGGCAGCCCTGTTCGCCCGGGCTATTACGTTCCGATCGACGATCACGTGGTGGGCGGAAGCACCAACGCCCTCGAGCGCGGCTGGACCCTCCGGCACTTCCACACCCCGGAGCGGATCTACGGGGCGGTGATGTAGCGGGACGGTGGTGTGGACAAGCGCCCGGTCAACCGGCGGGCGCCCGGGCGAGGGCAAAGCTCAGGCCTGCCGCGGCGGCGAACCTGCGATCCTCCCTCGTTCGCTGTCAGTGCAACGCCGTGAGGAGCGCCCGGCCGAAGTCCGTCAGGGCGAAGGACACAAGCCTTTCGCCGCCAAACAGGCTTTCCGGGTCCTTCGCGTACCTGGCGGACAGCACGCCGAAATCCGAAAGCGGCTCGATCACCATGCTCTCCACGGCCCAGCCGATCCGTCTCTCCGCGTATTCCGGCGCGTGCGGGGTCCAGGTCCACCCGACCTGCTCACCCAGTCGCTCCACGAACGCCCCGAACTCCACGTCCTGCCCGGCGGCACAGCCCTCGAGCAGCCGCAGAACGATGTCCCGTACCGTCTGCGGCAACTCCCCGGCAAACAGGCCCACGCGAAGGGTAATCTGCCAGTCGACCCGATACCACCAGGCGGCGAACAGGCACGCCACCTGGCCCGCCGCCGGGGCAGCCAGGAACCGCTCTCCGGTCGGGGTCAGGCGCCAACGACGCCCGCACCCGCCGCTCGCAAGCTCCGCCCCCCGAGTCAGCTCGTGCGCAAAGTACACCGGCCACACGTCCTCTTCGCTGCGGAAGCGGTAGACGTGCTCGCCGATTCTGCGCTCGAGAGCCGGCGGATCCACGAAGCGGGCCGCGATCTCGGCGACGGCCTTGAGGGGCAGGTTGCCGGTGGACTGCGTCCCGGTTGCCTTGTGGTCCCGAATGTATGTCAGAAGACTCTCGACATCTCGGCGAAGCGCGAGCTCTCCGGCAGCCGCCTCGTGCCCGGACAGGGCCGGAGGGGGCAACAGGGGCGCAGGACCCTGCGGCCAGGGTGCAGGACCCTGCGGCCAGGGTGCAGGACCCTGCGGCCAGGGTGGAGGACCCTCTTCTTGCTCTGCGGGCGGCCCCCAGCTTCCAGCCCGCTTCTTCCGCGCCCGGTTTCGCATACGTTGGTTGGCCGCCTCCAGGTCGAAGCCCTCCGGATCAAAGGCGCCCCCGACCCATTCGAGCCAGCTCTCGCGCTCCAGGTCCGACGGGTCGTCCACGGCCCTCTTGAACTCGGCGTAGCCGCCGATCCCCCCGACGTCCTCCGGAGGGCAGGCCCGCTCGCCGCCCACACAGAGGGGAAGCCGCGTACGGCCTTCGCGCGGCCGGATCTTCTCGACCCGCAGGATGTGCCCCCAATTGTCCCCGAAGTCGTAGACGTAGCCGAACTCCTCCCCTTCGATCAGGTCGAGCTTCCACAGCCGGGCTCGAGTTTCGTCCCGAAGGTCCATCTCCCCGTATTCGTCGTTGTCCGGGTCGCCGTATCGTTCGTTTCGGAGCGTGAACTCATGCAGGTGATAGTCCTGCCAACCGAAGGCGTCCTGGATCACCTCGTGCAGCTCGAGAAGCGTGATCCTGTCCGAAACGACGATCCGCCGCCACACGGGCGGCCACACGCCCTCCAGTTCGATCCGAAACCGCACCGTGCCGCTGAGTTTGCCCTTGTCCGCCATCAGTTGCCTTTGCCGCTCCTCAAACTGCGATCCCGGGACCTGCGCAGGCCGCATCCCGCCTTTCTCAGCCCCGGTCAAGAAGCCATTCTACAGGCAGGCTCTCGGCCCGACAATCCGCCCCCGCGCTGCGCGCCATCGCTGCGGCGCAGCGAAAGGCCGAGAACATCCCGGCTTACCTCGCGGAGACCATCGACGACTGGTTGCCGGAGGGTGGGTAGGGACCGCGGCCTGCCCGGCTCCGAAGGGCCGGCCGTTCGATACCCGGCACCAGCCTTCAGAGCGCCTCGTCGAGAGCGTCCGAGACTTTCTGCCTCATCTCCCTCTCCACCTTCTTGACGAGCCGCTCCGTCTCCCCGGCTTTGGCTTCGCAGGCCTGGCGGATCCGGGCGTACACGCCCTCCAGTTCCGCCTTCTTGAGGAAGGCCGCAACCACGGCCGCCTGACCCGGGCCGCTCAGCTCGCCCCCGATCACCTCGCGTTCGTCCTCGAGGAAGTACTCGACGCGACTCGGGCCGGTCTCGGCCCAGCCCGAGATCTCGCCGCGGTAGACGGGGGGTCTTCCCTGAAGCTCCTGCACCGGCAGGATCTCGAACAGAAAGGCCAGGCCGCTGTCACGATACGAAACCGTGTAGTTGCCGTTTCCGTGATCCTGGACGTACAGCTCGCCGTGATTGAGCACGCCGGGGACGTTCCCCGAACCGGCCAGCACGTTGGTCTTTGCCGAGCTGTCCAGCAGGCGTTCGAGCTTGGTCCGCACCTTGTAGAGGATGTCCAGGTTGTTCGCGTTGTGGCCTGCCAGCCCATCGATGAAGTTGCGGATCTTGAGGTTGAGGAGTTCACGGTCGACCCCGGCGCGCCGGTCTCTCGTCCCCGCTCTGGCGCTCGCCCCTCCTCCGGTCACCTCGACCAGAAAGCTCCTGATGGCGTTCAGGTAGTCGAGCTTGTCCTTCTCCAGGGCCTGGGCTTCGAACACCCGGCTCGACAGCAGTGCCTGGTCGATTTCCGATTCTCCCGCCTGAAGATCCTCGGAGCTGACCCTGTTCCCCAGGAGCTTCGATCCGAGCCTGCGCAGCCCCTTGAGCTGCTCCTCGATCTCGGTGATGAACTCCCCGATCCGCGCCTCCGTTTCGTCGAAATTGAACCTGTTGATCTTGGCGAAGCGCAGGTCGCTGAAGAAGCGGTTGACCCCGGACGCCAGCTCGACGATCGAGCCCTTGAGCTCCGCCTTGTCGTGCTCATTCACGCTGCGGCTCTGGACCACCTTGAGGTACAGGTACTTGATCTGCACGATGCTCCTGTGGGTGTCGAGGAGAGTGCGGATGGTCTTCCCGTTGAACGCAGGCCTCTCTATCGCCATGGCAGGTACTCCACGAAAGCTCGAGGGATGCAAAGCTCTCTCAGGATTCTAACACAACGAAGGATGATGACAACCCTGGAGAGGCTGCGGGTGGGAACTCGGAAACCGGTGTGTGTGAGAGCAGTGACGGGGGCAGTTGTTGAGGTTCTTGCAGGTGCTGCGTGGGGCCAGCCGGCCCTTCGAGGAGCCCGCACCGATCTTGTCGCGGGCGCCTGGCTCCCGGGGGGCGCCCTCCGGTGCGGCGGCGGGGAAGAGCTGGAATTTCCTGCGAAATGGCTTGCGTTTTTAGCTACACGGATGTATAGTGGTGGGTATGAACGAAACCGAACAACTGGCCCAGGAAATCGCCACCTTGTCGGCGCACCTCGATGCAGCCACCCACCGTCTGCTGGAATGCA
>JAFGFV010000423.1 GCA_016930895.1 Spirochaetales bacterium
CGCGACTGCACGGGCGAAACCACACGGGGGAAGCTCAGGAGTGGAGCGTTGGCGGGAAAATTCTGATTGCATATTTCCTAACTGTAAGATAGTATTGCATGCTTATGAGATCTGACGATTTTTCGTCACACCCAATGATCTCAACCCGGCCGCGGGACAAGCGTCGCCATACCCGCGTGGATCACTCGACGGCGGTCGAGGTGACCAAGGGCCCGGAACGCTTTTCCGGGCGCTGCGTCGACATCAGCCGGACCGGCATGCGGGTCCTGGTCAACCTTCCGGCCACCTACCGCACGGTCGAAAGCATCGCCTTCCGCCTCCCCAACTCCTCCGCCTCGATCCGCCTTCCGTGCCGTCTGGTCCGCCTGCACGGCCGCTCAGAAACGGGGGAACAGGTCCTGGGGCTGGAGTTCGACTTCCACACCGAAGCGCAGCTGCTGCTCATCGAGGCGTTTGTTCGTGAAACCAAGCTCCGCCAGGTGGCCGCGGAGGCGGCCGAAGGCGAGCAGCGTCAGCTCCCCAGGGCGGCGTGCGCTATCCATGATGTCGCCATCCTGCGCGATGGGATCCAGACGCTGTCAATCGACAACATCTCCGCCGAAGGGCTGCTGGTCTCCTTCCGGGGTTCCCTCGCACCCGAGGAGTCGGTGCAGATGTGTTTCCGGCTGCCCGGAGATTCCCGGGAGCTTCGGGTGTCCGGGCAGGTCGTGTACGTTGTCGAGAACAGCTTCCACGGTTCCTCCACCGCGGGGATCCGCTTCCAGCCCTTGTCGGCGGTCCAGCGCTCGCGCCTGACCAACTTCATCGTCAGCTCCGCCTCGGGCGCGACCATGAAAGCGCTGCACGAACGGCTGGCGAATCCCGAAATCGATGAGACCTACCGCATCCAGGAGCGGCGGAGGATTGCTGGATATCTGAAACGCCTGTGCACGCAGGAGTCCAGCGCCTACATCCTCTGCGAGCAGCGGCTGCAGATCTTCGAAATCCGGATCGTTTCGATCGACGCCGGCCGCAACCGGTTTCAGGCCGCACTGCCCGCGGAGGCGGTCGCCTCGGACGGGGCGCCCGGGGCCGTGTTCTACTTCTCCTTCTTCCTCGACGGCGGCAGCTACTATTTCAAGACGCAGATGCCGGCCCCGGGCCCCCGGAGCGGTACGCCCGGCGACGGCGCGGAGCACACGCCAGGCGCGGAGTGCACGCGGGAGTTCCGGCTGCCCAACGTCCTGATCCAGTCGGAGAAGCGCTCCCAGGGCCGCAAGACCGTACCCGTCGCAGGGGAGATCCTCCTCAGGGTCCAACAGCCCGGGGGCGTGGACCGCCAGATCACGGGGCGGCTCATCGACACCAGCCAGCGCGGTTTCCTGTGCGAGGTCGAGGATGCCGGCCGGCTGCGGCCCCGGCTGCGCCGGGGACAGCGGCTCAGCTACACCGTGCAGGAAACCGTGGCGCTGGCTTCGGAGGGAATCGTCCGCCATGTGCGTGAGCTCAGCCGTCCGGACGGCAGTCGCGTGCTCCGCGTGGGCGTGGAAGCCGGGATCGACAGGAGCGGGTTCGCCTTTCGGGCATACTCTTCCGAGCAGTGGGGGCGCATGCAGGTCTACGCTGCTCCTCCCCTGCCCACCGCCAGGATCCCGAACGAGACGCTTCCGGTCCGCTACCAGGACGACAGAGGGCGAGAGATCGCCGCGTTGCTGACTGCGACCCGGCTGGGGGTCTGTGGCCCCGTGGTGGTGATCCCGCCGGCCTTCGGCAAGAAGAAGGAGGCCCTGTCGCCCCTGGTGGCCACCCTGACCGCCAACTTCCGCCAGATGGGCAGGGAGGTGGTCGTGATCCGCTACGACGGCACCAACCGCCCGGGGGAGAGCTCCAACGAGGAGGGGCAGCGCCGCCGGGGGTACGAGATGCTCCGGTACCGCCTCAGTGACGGGGCCGGGGACCTGAAGGCAACCCTTCGCTACGTCCACCACAACCCCTTCTTCCGGCCCGAAGAGGTCATCCTGGTGACCTTCAGCATGTCGGCCCTGGACGCCCGCAAGCTCCTCGCCGACCCTGCCTGCCCGCGCGTGGACCACTGGGTCAGCTGCATGGGCGTCCCCACGGCCCAGAGCGTGCTGGGGAACGTGCTCGGCGGAATCGACATCATCGGCAACTGCCAGATGGGGATCTCCAACGGCATCGGGGGGGTCCTGGGTCACCTGATCGACCTCGACGTCATGGCGAGGGACCTGGTCGAGCACAAGTACGCCTTCCTGGCCGATGCGCGGGCCGACATGGCCCGGATCGGCATCCCGGTGCTCTGGATGTTCGGCTCCTACGACCGCTGGCTCTCCGCCGACGAAATCAAGGACCTGATGAGCGTCGAAGCCCGGGCGGCCCGCGAGGTGATCGAAGTCCCTTGCGGGCACAATCTCCGCGCCAGCCAAGACGCCCTGCGCAGCTTCAAGCTCATCGCCGCTGCCATCCTGGAGCGCCTGGACGGCCAAGCGGTCGAACCGATCGATCCCGACCGCGAGGAGGTGCTTCGCCTGATCGCGAGCGAGCGAGAGCGGCTGCAATACCGTCCGGAGCTGCTCGCGGAGGAGTACTGGCGCAACTACCTCGTGGGCAGCGGGCAAGAAAGCCGTGGCTACGACTTTTACTGGGACCTGCCGGAGTTCCGGGAGTTCCTGGCTACCGAGGTCGAGATGCTCGCGCCGGCGAGCGGCGAGCGGGTCGCGGACATGGGCTGCGGCACCGGGCTCCTGCTGGAGGCCCTCCTCCACCACCTGGCAGCGCGGCGGCCCCCCACCACGGATCTCGAGGTGGTAGCCGTGGATCTGGTCCAGGAAGCCCTGGAGCGTGCCCGGGCGCGGTGGGACAGGACCCTGCGCTCTTACCCGCAGCTCAAGGGGTTGCGCCTCCAGTGCCTTCGCGAGGACCTGGACCCCAGCCGCCTGCTCCCCCTGAAGCAGTTCGTCGACGATCCCACGCTAGGCATCGAGTTCCTGCGGGACAAGGTGCAGGGCCTTCGGGACTCCACGGTCGATCTGCTGGCACGAAACCAATCGCCGGAAATGGACGACATTCTCCGGGGGGCCCCGATCTCCCTGGATACCCTCCGGTACCTGCACCACACGCTCCACGACGGCCATTTTCACGAAGTGCTCGATCTCAACCGAGCCGCGCGCTTCCTGCTGGGCAAGCTCGAGCCCCGGGACCTTGCCGGCGGGCACGGGCACGAGGACGGCGGCTCTCTGTCCTACGATGCGCACCGTGCCCTGAGGACTCGGGACCTGCGTTTCCAGGCTCTTCGCTTCGCGGACAGCGCTCTGAGCTTCCAGCTTCCGTTCCAGGAGCACGCCTTCGACAGGATCGCTGCCAGCCTGTTCATCTCCTACCTGTTCAGCCCGGAGTCGCTGCTCCTGGAGTTTCGCCGCATCCTCCGTCCCGGCGGCACGCTGCTGCTCTCTTCGATGCGCCCCGACAGCGACGTGTCGCTGATCTTCACGGACTACGTACGCTCCGCCCGAGACCAGGCCGGACAGGCAGACAGGCGCCCCGCCCAAGGCTCCCGGCGGCCAGAGGCGGGTCCACGGGTCCCGATGCCGGGCGGCAGCCCGCGGGAAGCCGATCTGTCCGCGGCCCGCACCATGCTGAACGAGGCCGCTTCCCTCTTCGAGCTGGAAGAGGAGGGATTCTTCAGGTTCTACACCGCGGAGGAACTGGCAGAGCTGTTGCGTTCCTGCGGCTTCGCGTCGATCCGAACGTCAGCCTCCCTGGGAACCCCGCCCCAGGCTGTCATCGCCGTAGGAAACAGGCTATAATCCCGCCAGCGCTGAACAGGCGCGAGTCGGGATGAACGTCGCCGAAGCGATTCTGAACAGCCTGGCCGAGTGGGGGTCCCATCCTGCGGCCGTGACCGTGGGTCCGGACCTCCAAGCCGCGGCCACCCCTGCCGGGCAGCTTTCCCGGGAGATCCGCGAGCTCGCGGAAACCCTGCAGGGCTGGGGCCTGGGTCCGGGTCGAGCGGTCACCCTGTTTCTCGACAACTCCCTCGATTTCGTACGGGCGTTCGCCGCCCTGCTCCTTCTGAAGGCGGTGCCCGTGCCCCTCAAGCTCGAGTACCGCAGCCTGGAGCTGGAGGAGGTGTTCTCCGTCCTTGGGCCGTGCAGCATCGTCGCCGAAGAGGACCATCTCCCGATTCTGGAGGCGCGACGGAAAGCCCGGGAAGCCGCCATAATCGTAGGTCACTCCGCCGATGGATTCCGTCTACTGTCAGGTTCCGCGCCGCCTCCGCCCCTCGCAGACCTCAACCCCGAGACCGCCTCGCTCAACTTTACCTACCGGGGCCATGGGTACCCGCTCGCAGCCATGGTCTCCCATGAGCAGTACCTGGAGGGGGCCCGGGTCCTGCAGGATGGTCTCCAGGGCAGCCCCGGCGAACGGATGCTGGTGCTGCTGCCCATGGCCCACATCTTCTCCCTGGTGGGCTGCGTCCTGGTACCCCTGTTGTTCCGGATGACCATGGTCATCAGCAGGAGCCTCCATCCCAGGGTGCTGTTCGAGCAGATCCGGGCCCAGGGCGTCAACGCGGTGACCGCCGTCCCGGAGATCTACGAGCTGCTGGCGCGGGTCAAAGACCCGCAGCTGCGCCTGCCTTCCCTCGAAGTCCTGGTATGCGGGGGCAGCACCCTTACGCCGGAAGCCTACGAGCGCGTGCGAGGAGCGTTCTCGGCGCAACTGCTCCACGGGTACGGACTGACGGAGTTTGCTCCGGTCAGCCGGAATATCCGCAATCAGGCCCGCGCGGGAACCGTGGGCCCCCCCGGCCGCGGCGTGGAGTGCTGCATCGACGCGCCCGATCCGGCCGGCCCCGGGGAAATCCTGGTGCGCTGCCCTTCCCTGAGCTCCGGGTACTACCGCAGGCCGGAGGAAACCGCGGAGGCCTTCTCGGGCACCTGGTTCCGGACCGGAGACGTGGGGCGCATCGAGGACGGCCACCTGATCTTCCTGAGGGAAACCAAAGCCACGCGGAAGGTCAACGGCAACATGGTGGATCTCGCGGAGGTCCGCCGGGCGCTCCTCGCCCTTCCCGGCACACGCGAGGCCGTGGTCGAGTACGCACAGGGGCAGCTGGTCGCCCGGCTGGCCCTGGACGGGGGCCCACCGGACCGGGAGCGGTCCCTCGAGCTCAAGCGGCACTTGAAAGGGTTGATCGCGGAGTATAAGATCCCCAGGGTGTTCGCGGGGCTGTAACGGAATCCCCCGGATCGCCCGCTGGAGTGGTCGCCCTATGCGGTCGGGACTTCTCGCCCGGTCCTTTCCCCCGGATTTGGATTGCGGCACGACACGATGCGGGCGGCAAGGCGAAAGGACTCTCGTCCCATGAATGAACAGAGGCAGGCCGCCGGAACGGGATTGCGCGAACGGATTGCGGGGATCGTGTCGCGCATCTCCCGCATCGACGCCTCGGAGCTGCAGGACGACGTTAAGATCCGGGAGGAGCTGGGCGTCGACAGCCTGATGGCCATGGAAATCGTGGCTTCGTGCGAGAAGGAGCTGGACATTCACATCGACGAAGGGGAGCTGTACCGCCTGCAGACCGTCGGGGATTTCATGAACCTGGTCATGTCCCTTTGCCGGGACGCGCAGGACCGATCCGCACTTGCCTGAGGCGAAAAAAGTGCTTGATAGGCCCGCTCCTTTGCGCCTACCATTGCAGTGTGGCGGCACAACCCGATGAACACGGCGAGCGGGACACTCTGCGCGCGGAGTTTGAGCGAGAGTGCGTTGAGCGCGGAGGGGTAGATCTCCGCAACACCGCTCTCGTAGTACTGGTTTTCTACTCCCTGTTCGCTCTCCTGGACTACGTGCTCTATCCAGATCTCTTCCGGCAGTTTCTGTACCTGCGCCTCGCCGTCGCCGCAATCAGCGTGTGCCTGTTCTTCGCCTGTCGAATCCCGTTCGTCCAGCGCCACCACCGCGGATTCGCCATGTTCATGTACTTCGCGACTGGGCTCCCGATCATCGCGATGGTCCATCTCGGTGGAGGGTACGCCAGTCCGTACTACGCAGGGATCAACCTCGTACTGCTAGGCCTGCTGTTTCTGCTTCCGATGGACCCCGTCCGGACCGCGATCACCGGGTTCGTGCTGTACGCCTGCTATCTACTGCCGATTCTCCTCCTCCAGGACATCGAGAACCTCCCGATCTTCGTGAACAACAATTTCTTCCTGCTCTCGTTCATCCTGGTGACGATTCTGAGCTCGCACCTGGCGACGCGGATGCGATTCAAGGAGTTCAGCGGCCGGTTCAAGCTCGCGGCCGCGAACGAGGAGCTCAAGAAGCTCGACGTGCTCAAGAGCCAGTTCTTCGCCAACGTGAGCCACGAGGTCCGCACGCCGCTCACCTCGATCCTGGCGCCGATCCAGAGCCTGTACCAAGGGGACCTGGGCGATCTGTCCGAGGAGCAGCGCGACATGGTGGGGCAAATGTACCGCAACGCCCTGAAGCTCCTGGACATGATCAACCAGATGCTGGACTTCTCGAAGTACGAGGCACGGAGGATGCAGCTGCGGCTCCGGCGTGTAGACCTCCACGAGCTGGCCGAGGATACGGTTTCGATTTTCCGCGAAGTCACCGAGCGCAAGGGAGTGCGCCTGTTCTGCCTCAGGGACAACGACCCGGGGGTTGTATACCTGGATTCGGAAAAGATCGAACGCATTCTGACCAATTTGGTCCGCAACGCGATCAAGTTCACGGAAAACGGCTCCATCACCGTGCGGGTAGGCCGAAATCACCGCAAGCTCTACATCGAGGTTCGAGACACGGGGATCGGGATACCGAGCCAGCATTTGCCCCACATCTTCAAGCGCTTCCAGCAGGTGGATGGCTCCAGCACCCGCAAGTTCGAGGGCACCGGCCTGGGCCTGACCATCGTCAAGGAAGCGGTGGACCTCATGCAGGGCAGCGTCTCGGTGCAGAGCGAGGAAGGCAGGGGCACGAGTTTCCGCGTAGAGCTGCCGGCCAATCTCGAGGTGCTGGCCAAGGATGCCCTGATCGACCGCCGCAGGATTCAGCGGCGCACGGGCGAAGACAGCTACAAGGGCGCCGAACGGCGTCGAGCGGTGCGCCGCAGGGACGACCGCACCCGTGTGAGCGTGGACGACATGGCCGTGGTCGAGCAGATGCCGGATGTTCTCGTCGACGCCCAGGAGGAAGAACTGCCGCTCGCTCCGGCGGCGGACCACGTGCTGCTGGTAGAGGACAATGCCGACCTGCGCAACTACGTCAGCAAGATGCTGCGTCGCTTCGGTCACCGGGTCAGTACCGCGCACGACGGCCTGGAGGGCTGGGAGCAGGCCCGCCGGGACCCGCCGGACGTCATCGTTTCGGACATCATGATGCCCCGCATGGACGGGTACGAGCTGGTCCAGAAGATCGCCAGAAGCCCCGAAACCTCGCCGATCCCGATCGTACTGATGACCGCGAAGCCGGAGCTGGAGTCCAAGCTCAAGGGACTGAAGACCGGGGCGGTGGACTACCTCTCCAAGCCCATCAACATCCGCGAGCTGGATGCCAGGGTCCGCAACCTGATCTCCCTGCGGCAGCTGCAGGAAAGCCGGGCGCAACAGGCGGAACTGCAGACCCGGATCGAGGAGCTCACCATGGGCTTCTCCAAGTCCCTCGAAATCCGGGACTACGAGACCGCGGAGCATTCGGATGACGTCCTGAAGTTCGGCACCATGATCGCCGAGGAGATGGGCATCCCGGCCGACCAGACCCTGCGACACTCTCTAGTGCTCCACGACATCGGCAAGATCGGCATCCCTGACCATATCCTCCGCAAGCCGGGGCCGCTGGACAAGGAGGAGTGGGCCACCATGAAGCTGCATCCCGAGCTCGGGGCCAACCTGTTGGGCCAGTTCGACTCCTACAAGGAGATCGCCAACATCGTGCTCGCCCACCAGGAACACTACGACGGAACCGGCTACCCCAACGGGCTCAAGGGCAGCCAGATCCCCCTCGTGGCCCGCATCATCAGCGTAGCAGACGCCTATCACGCCATGACGAGCGACCGGCCCTACCGCAAGGCCCTCGAGCCGCAACAGGCCCTGGAGGAGCTGCTCCGCCACCGGGGCACCCAGTTCGATCCCGAGGTCGTAGACCATTTCATCCAGGGCCTCACGCGCAAAGGCATCGTGAAACCGGAGGAACAGCCCTCCGCCCGATAGGGTCTCCGGGGGTCTCCGTCGCCCTGGGACGAGGGCTCACGGGCAGACCGTCGGCCGCCTCGGCAACCTATCACCCCCAACGGACCACCGTGTCCTCCAGTCCCGCGTCAGCCAGGGCGTCCTGGAGCTCCAGCAGCAGGGTGTCGAGGATCATGCGCCCCGCGAAGCTCAGGGCATAACGCTCTCTGTCCGGCTCGCACCATCCCCTCTCGACCCATCTCTGCCACACGACCGGCACCACTTGCGGCAGATCGCGGCCGAATCGGGCGGCAAACCCGGCAGCGTCGATCCCCTGGCGGAGCCGCAGTCCCATCATCAGGGTTTCGAACAGAAACTCCCGCGGCGACACCTCCTCGACCTCCAGGCCCCAGCAGCAGGCCGGGCCCTCGAGGAAACGCCGTAGGGACCTGGGGTTGACGAGCCGCAGGACCTCCGTCTGCCCCTGGAGGGCGGGGCTATCGGGCCCGCCCGGCAGCGTCGAGGCCGCAGAGGGTCCGCACCCCAGGTAGGGCTCCAGGCGCCAGTAGCGCAGGTTGTGGCGGGATTCATGGCCTGGCCGGGCGAAGTTCGAGATCTCGTAATTCCGGTATCCGCGCTCCTCCAGCCAGCGCTGGCCCCGCAGCCACAAGCGGTCCTGGCGATCCGGATCGATGTCCCGGGCAAGCGGGTGCTCCGGATCGTCCAGGCTCAGGGAGTACAGTGACACATGCCCGGGGCCGTAGTCCACAATCTCCTCGAGGTCCCGGTACAGGGAACGCCACTCCTGCCCGGGGGTGCCGGACATCACGTCCACATTGACCTCCCCGCCCCAGCGGTCCCTGAGGAGCTCCAGTGCCCGCCGGGACTCCTTAGGGCCTGCGGGCCTGCCCAGAGTCGACAGAATCCCGTCGTCCAGGCTCTGAATCCCCACGCTCAGACGTGTGACCCCCCGGGCGGTGCAGACGGCCAGATGCTCCGCGTTCAGTGACTCCGGGTTCGCCTCCACGGTCCACTCCGCGGGGGCCGCGGGAGAGCCATCGCCACCCTCGAGGACTCCGCCGGCCTGCTGGAAGCGCTCGATGGCCTCCAGCAGGCGGTCCAGCTGGTCCGGCGCGAGCAAGCTCGGGGTCCCGCCCCCGACGTAGACTGTCTCGACCCGAGTCGGGGCCACGAGACGGGCAAAGTACGCGAGCTGGGTCTCGACTTGGGCCAGGACCTCTCGCACCAGCTCCGGCGCCGGTTGCGGGACCGAGAAGAAGTCGCAGTACGGGCACTTGGAACGGCAGAACGGGACGTGGACGTACAGGGAGAGGGAGGCAGGAGGGCGCAGGGCCAGGGATCTACAGTTGACCGCCACGCGAGAACGGCCAGTAGCGGTACAGCACTCGGGCCACGATGCGCTCGCGTTCGACCGGCCCCCAGGAGCGGGAGTCGCTCGACGAGGGTCGATTATCGCCGAGCAAGAAGTACTCCCCGTCGGCCAGGGTCAGCGCCTCCACATCCCCCGAGAAGGGGAACTCCTTGCGCCAGCCCGCGGGCAGCGCCGTCCTCACGACATCGTACGGAGTCTCGCTCAGCTCGGTTTCCGGCCGGAAGTCAGCGGCTCCCGCGGGGCGGACAAACGCCAGGTAGTCATGCAGAAGCACCGTGTCCCCGGGCACGGCCACGACGCGCTTGACCATGTAGCGGGGCACCCGGCTCCCGATGGCATCGCGCACCAGGCTGCCCCGCTGGAGCGTGAAGACCCGGACCAGAGGCTCGAACAGGGCCACCACGGCGGGGGGCCGGGGATAGATCGGCGACTGGATCACGACCACGTCGCCGCGCCGCGGCTCCCGCAGGGCCGGAAAACGGCCCCGAAAGAACAGAATCCGGGAACCGTAGACAAGCGGCGAAACGAGCACCCGGTCCCGGGGCAGCAAGAGCGGCTGCATCGAAGCGGATTGCACCTGGAACGCCGTCAGGAACATGCTCGTGATCAGGAGATACAGGACTACGAAGAGGATCAGGATCTTGAGCAAGGGCCGCAGAACTCCCCGACCCACGTGCGAGCGCAACCCGCTGCTGTAGCGCTCGTAGCTCGTGAACATCTACCGCACGACCCCGAAGCGGGTCAACGGCCAGTAACGGAACAGTGCCCGCCCGAGAACCTTGTCCATGTGCACGGAGCCGAAATACCGGGCATCCCGCGAGTCGTCCCGATTGTCCCCCATGGGGAATACACGGTTGTCCGGGACGTACCACCCCTGCTCCAGCTGCCGCCACTGGGACTGAAAGAGCATGCTCTGGGGCTTGAGAGCGTGCAGCGTGCGGTACCGCCAGGTTTCCAGATACGCGTTGTCCACCAGGACGCGTTGCCGCCAGGTTGCCAAGCCGTCCTCGTTCCGGCTGATCGAGAAGTAGCGTTCCGCCGCCCGGCGCTCTTGCTCCGAGGGCTCCAGACGGGCATCCAGCAGGGCCAAAGCCACGCCGGCCCGGCGAAAATACGGGTACGTGTCTGGCGAGAACTCACGCCGAAGCGTGTACTCCATGCCGAGCATGCGCTGCAGTTCCTCCTCCGCTACCCAGCGGTCCATGCCGGGCAGCAGGAACTCCACGTTGCCCCTGTCCAGACGCAGCCGGTCTCCGGGCATGCCGACGGCGCGTTTGATCAGGAAATGATGCTTGGGATTGCCGAACTCGTCCCGGTCGATGTCCACCAGAGACAGGGTGACCATGTAGATGATCCTCTGGAGGATGTCCTTGACCGGTCCGATCGGGATGTATGAAGGGTTCTCGAAGATGATGATCTCCCCCCGCCGGGGCTCACGAAAGCCATCGATCTTCATGATGCCGGGCAGCAGCTCGGGACCGTAGATCAGCTTGTTCACGAAGATCCGGTCACCGATCCGCAGGGTGGAGACCATGGACTGCGACGGGATCTGATAGGCTTGGACCAGAAACTGGTTGATCAGCAGCACGATCAGCACCGCGGACAGGATCGCTTCCACCCAGTCCACCACGGGGTTCTTGCGCTTCTGTTTTTCCTTTCGGATGAGCCGCCGGCGCTTGCGCCAGCTCAGGAAACGCTCCGTGGTCTCCTGAACTCCGCGGCTCCACTGGGTCCACGTCACCGATAGCCTCGCCTGCAGGAGCCTACCACACATCCCTCCGCGTTGACAAGGATCGAGGGGCGCGCCTATACTCCTGGGCATGTCCAAGGGAAAGCGAAAGACGCGCAGGAAACCCCCTGCCCGTGGCGTCCCCGGTCCGCGCAAGAGCGAAGAAACCCAATCCGCAGACCTCTCCGCGGAAGTGCGTCTCAAGCCGCTGCTTGGAGTCTCCCCGGGCGTCTATCTGACCGTCCTGTACGCCATCCTCGTCCTGTTCATCCTGTTCATGCTCCTCTTCTACAAGGGCATCCGCGACCAGGGCACCTTTCTCGAGGTTCACAGCTTTCCCCCCGGCGCGGCCGTTCAGGTAGACGGAATCTACGCCGGCTCCACACCGTGCGAGATTCTGATCAAGAACGGACACCCCTCCATCCGGGTCTCCAAACCCTTCTTCCAGCCCCAAGTCCTGGAGGACGAGTTCTCCGGCCGCATATTCGCCACGCTCTTCGTCAAGCCCAAGCGCTCCTGGGACGTTGACCTGAAGGTGCAGGATCCGGAAGCACTAGCGGCGAACGCGCTTCGCGACTTCGCCGCTAGCCCTCAGATCCCGGAAGTCCTCTGGCAGACGGCCCTGGCCGCCTACCATGCAACGCCAGAAACCCGAGCTCATTTGGGTGGTTTTTTAGACAATTCAAAGTATTTTGTCACTGATTCTCTCCAGCTGAACGACCTGATTCGCGCTCGCGCCATTCTCGATGCTGGCTCGCAGGTGCTGACCCCTACCAGCTTACTGGCCACCGTTCGCTATTTCATACATGCTAATAGTGATTATGACAACATTCCCTTCTGGTTGCCCGTGGTACTCCCCGAAGACAAGGCGAGAGCGCTCGTTCAGGGTGAACCGTTCGCTGCCTTCCTGGCCCGGTACCGGGACCGTCACCAGGCGGCGCTGCGCTCCGCCCAGGGCGACCGCCCGAGGGCCGGCGGGGCCCCGCTGACGCTCTCGGGTCTGACCTTTCGGCCCGTACCCGAGGGCACCCTGCTCCAGGGGGCGAGCCAGGAGGACACGCTCAACGTGCAGATTCCTCACCCGGTGGCGGTCGAGCCCATCTACGTCAGCGCCACCGAGGTCCCGGTGGAGCTGTACGCCCGGTTCCTGCAGGAGAATCCGCAGTGGGGACACGGCAGTCTGCCCGCGCTGCAGGAGGAGGAGCTGGTCTCCGAGGAGTACCTGCAGGATTGGAGCGGGGACACCCCTGCCCCCGAGCAAGCCGGCCTTCCGGTGGTCAACGTCTCCTATTACGCTGCCGAGGCGTTCTGCGCCTGGTTCACGGAGAGACTCCCGGGCTCACTCAGCGGGTATGTGGCCCGGCTTCCGAGGGAATCCGAGTGGGAGTGGGCCGCGCGCGGGGGCCTGGTGGGCCGGCCCTACCCTTCGGGTGACAGTCCGGCCGGGGCCGTGTTTCTGGGCCCCGACATTGCCGGCCCGGCGCCGGTGGGGGCTTCTACGCCCAACGGCTTTGGGCTCCAGGACATGGCCGGGAACGTCTGGGAGTGGTGCTCGGACTGGTATTCCCCGGTGCGATACCTCTTCACCTCCTGGGATCCTGAGCTGAATGCCGCCGGCGGCGGGAGGCCGCCCATGGGATTCGAGAAGGTCGTTCGGGGCGGGTCCTGGAGCAACGAGCGAGAGCTCGTCCGGGTGTATACCCGGGGCTCGCAGCCCCCCTCCTGGTGTACTCCGTACCTGGGGTTTCGCGTCGTCCTGGCAAGGGCTGATCGGTGAGCGAACCGAGGAAGCTGCTCGCCGCCAATCGCCGGGCACGCTTCAACTATTCCGTCGAGGAAACCCTCGAGTGCGGAATCGAGCTGCAGGGGACGGAGGTCAAGTCCCTCAAGGAAGGCAAGTTCTCGTTCAGCGACGCCTATGCCAAGATTGAGAACGGGGAGCTGTGGCTGGTAGGGCTGCACATCACCCCCTACCGCTTCGGGAACATCCACAACCACGATCCGGAGCGACCGCGCAAGCTCCTGGCGCACCGCCAGGAGATCAAGAAGCTGACCCGTAAGGTCGTAGAGAAAGGCTTGACGCTGGTGCCGTTGTCCTTCTATCTTAAAAGAGGACTCGTCAAGCTGGAGCTCGGGGTGTGTCGCGGCAAGAAGGTGGTTGACAAGCGCGATACGATAAGGCGCCGGGACCAGAAGCGAGATACCGAGCGGGCTCTCAAAGACGCCCTGTAACTCGCAGATCATTGAAAATGGGGGTGCACCGGATTCGACTGAGGTTGATGATTCAGGGATTGCAGGTGGAGCGCCAATCTCCTAAAAGTGGCACCAACGATAACTGCCGATAACGCAGAATTCGCACTGGCGGCATAAGGCCGTCACGGGCACCCGGCGTCCTGCTCCGAACGCCGGAATGCTTGTCACAAACCGGGGCTTGCTCTCCCCCAGCGCCGCATAAGGGGGGGGACACAAATGCGGCAAACGGTTCGGGTCGGTCCGCCGCCTAACCAGCCTGTGCCGTAAACAATAGGCGGTTAAACCTGTAGAGGTCTCTGGGGCGCGCCTCAGGACGCGGGTTCGACTCCCGCCACCTCCATACGAATCGTTTCGTGACAGACAAACCCAGGAACGAATCCCAAGCCGCGGGTTCTATCTCACAAAGGGAATCCCGAGGTCTTTGCAGATCTTTCGCGCCAGTTGATCTTTAGTCTCGCTATGCCGCGGGATTGAGGAACGCTTGTCGTGCCGTGGGTTCTGCCACCAGGAATGGCGGCCGCCTTCACGCACAAACACACAAC
>JAFGFV010000424.1 GCA_016930895.1 Spirochaetales bacterium
CCTGGTCACGGCATTGCAGATGCGCAGGGCGGTGGAGCAGGCGGAGCGGGCCGCGATCGAGAACATCGCGGAGGCCAATGCCGGCGTGGAGGAGAGTCTGAATGACACCATGGCCTCGGCGGGCTACGACCGCAGCGGGCGGGAGTTCCGGCGCCTTTCCCTGATCGACCACACGCTGCTCGCGGGAACCGAGCGGGAGACGCAGAGCGTCCCGGTATTCGTCTTTTTCGTGGCGCCCCCTGTGGACCTGGGCGTGGACCTGAGCCGGGAAGCCCTGGAAGGCCGGAGCGGGGGCTACATACAGGCGGTGGTCAGCGTGGCCGAGGAAAACCTGCAGAGGTACATGAAGCTCATCTTCGGCCGGGGGAAGGAGGAGCGAGAGCAGTGGAGCTGGAGCGGCGTCGGCGAGGAGCTCAAGAGCCTGTTCGACAGCCGCATGGCCGAGTTCCGGTCCTCCGCGGGTTATGATCGCAAGTACCTGGAGGGCGCCCGCAAAGGCGGGTACATGTTCCACGACATCGAGGGGCTGTTCAATCTCCACATAGGCTACGAACCGGTCATGGACGACGAGGAGCCGGAGCAGGTGAAGGTTGCAGGGTTCGGCGAGCTGGGCAGGATCATAGCGCCGTTTCTGCGCAACGAAGCCCGCTTGGCGCGCGGGGTCGCCCTCCTCGCGATGCCCTGGTACAATCAGCGCCTGTGGGACGACGACGCCGACAACGACGGCGAGGCCGACGCGGTGATCGCTGCCCCGACGGTGCGGAGCCTCACCAACATCGTGGTCAGCATCGCAGCCACCGCGACCGGCCAGGTGTGGCTGGCCGCGGCGGTCAACCTGATGGACGACTTCGTGTTCACGATGGCCGATGTGGCAAGCGGATTCCTGGAAAGCGACCAGGCCTTCCTGTCGTTCGCCAAGCAGGCGGTGGTGGGCATCGCCACCGCCGGGATCGGTGCCGGAGTAGACGCGCTTTCCGGACTCACCGGCGCCTTCGGTCAGAGCGTGGTGGGCAGGACCCTCTTCCAGGGGATTGAGACGCTGGGCTCCAACGTCACGGCCAGCGCGATCGGGGCGGTGGAGCTGACCGGGGACGGTTTGTCCTTCGATACCAAGGGCTTCACGGAGGACGCCTTCGGCAGGCAGGCCCTGGCCTCCTTTGCCGGGGTGGTCGGAGGAACCCTGGTCTCCTCCTCTCTCGGCAAGCTCGACCTGCAGGACTGCAACGATGTCCGCCTGAGCCCAATGGTGTTCCGGGTCGAGCAGATCGAGGCCTTCAACGCCCTGGCCGGAGGAGCGGTGTCGGCGGGGCTGGAATACGCCGTGGGCGGGGAAACCACCTTCAACCTGCTGAACTTCCGTGATATAGCCAGGCTTGCGGGGTGGGACTGGTTCCGTGGCTCCGGCGGGCAAGGTCCCCACACTGGCTCGTGGCTGAGTCACGGCCTGCTGGAGCTGCACATCGGCTCCGAGGGTGCCAACCTGAGCGTGGGACAGGGCGGCGCAGACGTGAGCCTGTCCGCGCTGGTCGCCAGCGCAGGCGGATTTGCGGAGTCTCTGGGCGTTGCCGGCTTCAAGATCGACGGCAGCGAAGGCAGGTCCACCCTGAACGCCGTCAACCTGCTCGGCTACTCGAGCTCATCGGACAACCTGATGCTCGCGCGGTCGGTGTTCGAGCGCTCCATCGTGGTCGAGTACTCGAGCGTGGGCGCGGTACCGGGCGGCGTTCCGGAGGCTCGCGGCTACGTCAACCAGGGCGACCTGGACAGCTTCGTGATCGCCCGAGAGCTGCTCGGAGGAGCCCTGGAAAACTCAGCGCAACTCGCTGCCCTGTTCAGTCACGAGGGGACACACCTGTCCGGGAATCGAACCGAAGCGCTGGCGTACATGCGCGAAGGGCGGACCTACCTGGACCTGATGCGCATCTTCGGCATCGGGGATGCAGCGTATCTCGATCACCTCTCCAGCCGGATCCTGGAGGGCCGCAGCTGGCTCAGTAACGTGGGAGACCGGGATCAGGCCGAGTGGTTTCGGACGGACCAGCTGATCGGAGTCCGCGCCTCGACCCTGATCGACTACATCCCGTTCATACCTCTGATCGGGGATCTGTACCGTGGAGTCGCCACGATCCTACAGACCAACCCGTACACGAACGCCAAGCTGCCGACCAACGCGATCGACGAACGGCACTCCGTGCAGCAGGCCCAGATGGAGGCCGACCGCCTCGAGGCCGCGATCGCGGTCGGCTCACTCGCTGTTGCGGCGATCGAGGCGTGGACCGCCTCCGCGGTGACGCTTCGGGAAGTCATCGCCGGTCTGTTTGACTACAATCCCGCGAACGCGACTTCCTGGTACAAGGCGGTCGACATCGCTCTGAACTACGCGGGCATCGCCCTGAGCGCGGCTGAGTTGCTGGACAGAGGGGGAATCAGGGTGGACCGGCCCGAAGGATTTGAGGGATTCAAGGAGAGCATCCTGGGCTCTGAGCGCTTCAAGGATATCAAGGGTTACTGGTCGATCGAGGACAGCGCGATCTTCGAGCTTGCGGAGAAGGCGGGCGTGCCCCTGAGCGCGACGAATTGGTGGGCCGACGTGCCGGAGCTCGAGGCGCAGGCGATCAACGAGCTCATCAACAACTTCAACTTCGTGAGCGCCCTGTACCAGATGGGCGTGCGAGACGCGGCCACGGTCTCGGAC
>JAFGFV010000425.1 GCA_016930895.1 Spirochaetales bacterium
CCACGACCTTGTCTTCCAGGGCCAGCTTGCGCATGTTCGCCACCGCCTCGGTAGGCTCGCACTTGCTGTCGTAGCGCACGATCTCGATCTGGTAGCTCTCGCCGCCTACGTTGACCCCCTTGGCGTTGATCTCCTCCAGGGCAAGCTGTATGCCGCGCCAACCGTTGGTTCCGAACTCCGCGGCGGAGCCGGTGAACGGGGCGACGTAGCCGAGCTTGATGGTCTTTCCGGCTGCCGCCTCCTGCTCGCCCCCCGCCCAGACCGCGAGGCTCGCCAGCAGAAACAGCGCTGCCGTCAGGGCCAGGACTCTCGATCCTCTTCGCATCTGTCCCTCCTTGATCGAACGAATTGATACCCGACTATTGTAAACCATCGAGCGCTCACGTCAAGGGAAACCGTCGGGATACCGTCCCACTCTTCCGCAGCGGAGCCTACTTGCCTTCCTTTCCCACGCCGAGCTCCTCTTCGGTCTCCCGGATGATCCCCCGGATCTCCTCCTGGACCGAATCCGGCAGCGCCGGCGGCTTGTGGGTCTCCAGGATCCGCCGGGCTTCTTCGCTGGCCCGTTGATACAGATCCTGACCCCCCTTGGCTTTCCAATCGTCCCGCCTTGAGCGGTCGATCAGCTTCGGGCGAGAGGTGATTCGCATGTTGTTGTACGTGTCCTCGTGGCTCACGAACTCCTTGAAGGGCCCGATTTCGTGGATGATATCCACCGACAGGGTATCGTCGCTGACCGGGATGCCCCGGACTGCATATTTGATCATGCCCGCGAAGTCGTTGTCCATCACAAGCTGACCCAAGTCGAAGGTAATTCCCATCTCCAGCATCCCCAAACCGTAGATCACGTTAGCGCCTGCCAACGCCGGTAAGAGGGCCGTGAGGGTCTTCTCATGGCCAGCCTGGGCGTCGCCGACCTTGCTGTCCGACTACCCACCGGCGACAAAGCTCGGTAACAGGTAGTACCGGGCCATCGTCGCCACCGCCGCACTGATCATGGCCAACTCCGGGGAGCCCACCGAAGCCGTCGTGTACAAGAGGTCCAGACCGCAGGTGGAGCTCCCGTAGACCACCGGCGATCCCTTGCGCACCAGCTGATTGAGCGTGATTCCCGACAGCACCTCCGCGTTGTGCGTGACGAGGGTCCCGGCCAGGTTCACCGGCGCCGAGCCCCCTGCCATGGCCATGGAGAGAATGTTGACCGCGATCCCCGCCCGGGCGCCCTCCATGATGATCTCGCAGCAGTCCCTCACCAGCTTGAGTGGGCTGACCGGGCAGGTCAGAAAGCTCAGGAGTGGTCGCTCCCGCAGGCGCTGTTTGCCCCCAACGATCGCCGCCAGCATGTCCACTACCTTGCGTGCCAAAAAGCCGTCGCCGGGACAGAGGAAATGGTGCTTGGTCGTGTTGAGAAGCGAGGCCTCGGCGTTGTGCAGCGGCGAGGTCCTGTGCGGCACGTCATGGGACAGCATCGAGCGCTCGTACACGTCGATGTTGTCCAGGTAGTCGATGAGCACGGCCGCGTTGGCCAGATCCGCCTTGCGCGTCTCTCGGTGCTCGCCAGTATAGGGATCGGTGATCATGATCCCTTCCCCGAAGTTCGTGAAGCTCACCCGATTGGACTCGAGCACCACGTCGCTCTCCGGGATACGGCCCGCGGCCACGAACTTGGAGGGGGCCGAGCGGATCGCGTCCTCTACCAGGTATGGCGGGAAGCGCACCATCTTGGTCTTGGGATCCACCCAGGCCCCTCCCCCGTCGAGGACCTCCAGGGCCTCCTCGGACTCCACGAACACACCGGTCTTCTCGAGGACCTCGAGGGTGGCCAGGTGGATCTCCTGGAGCTCGTCCGGAGTGAAGACACCGAGGCTGAAACCCCCGCTGTGTCTCATTCCGGCATGAAGCATTCTTTTCAAAACTTGCCTCCGATACAGTGAACCGGGGCAGACGGCGTGGCCGCCTGCCCCGTCGAGTGCGACAGACCTGTCCGCCTCGGTTCGGCGGGGACCGCGGTTACTTGACCACCGTCCTCTTGCCGCCGACCCAGCGAACCAGAGAGGGGGCGATCCGGCACTGATTCCTGTACGTCTTGCCGTCGGGCCCCTCGAACTCCTCGAACAGGATGCGGCCGGAGTAGCCCTCGAAATCCAACGCGGCGATGGCGTCCCGGATCTCCGCGGGTTCCAGCGACTGGGAGTTCTCGATGGCCTTGGCCACGCACATCAGGGCATCGTAGCCGTAGGGGATCCCGTAGTGCATCGGGGCCTTGAACTTCTCCTGCGCGCGCCGTTCCAGCTCCGACGGGACGCTTTCCCAGACTGCCCAAGCGTAGATCCCCTCCATTACGTCCGCCCCGATCAGGGAGATGATCTCCTGCTCGCTCATCTCCACACTGCCCAGGAACCGGGTCTTCTGGAAGGCCCCGATCTCCTTGCCCTGCTGGATGATCAGCGACCCTTCGGCGGTGACTCCCGTGTAGATCAGGATATCCGGAGCGATCGACTTGATCTTGTTAAGGTAGGCCATGTAGTCCGTGGTCCCGCGCTCGTAGTACTCCTTGAGCACGGTCTTGACTCCCAGGTTGGCCAGGTGGGTGCTGAACCCTTCGGTGGCGGACCGTCCGTAATCGTCGTTGATGGCCAGGAAACCCACCGTCTTGGGCTTGAGCAGGTCGACGAACACCGGGCTGGCCCACGCGCTGACCAGGCCCGAGGGGATGTACATGCGGAAGTAGTAGTCGTAGCCGGGGCTGGTGATCGCATCGGCCATGCATTCCACGGTGATTCCGGGAATCCCGAACTCTTCGCACACCGGGGCCACGCCCATGCAGCAGGAGCTGCAGTGATCGCCCAGGATCGCCACGACCTTGTCTTCCAGGATCAGCTTGCGGGCGTTGGACACCGCCTCAGTGGGCTCGCAGCGGCTGTCGTAGCGCACGATCTCGATCTGGTAGGTCTCTCCGCCCACCGTGATGCCCTTCTCGTTGATGTCTTCCAGCGCCAGCTGGACCCCGCGCCAGCCGTTGACGCCGAACTCCGCGGCCGACCCGGTGAACGGCGCGGTGTACCCTACCTTGATGGTCTTGGCGGCAGCTGCCGCCTCCTGGTCGCCCCCAGCCCACACCGGAAGGGTAAGCAGGGCGAGCAGCGCCACGATGGCGCCGACGATTCGTGCTCGGTTCTTCATGCATAGTCCTCCTTGCCGGCACTGCGGCCGGCGGTATAGGCCAGCAGTCTAAGGCATCGAGCGTGAAAGTCAAGGTGGATGCAACCAGTTCTGAGGGAAAATCTCAAAAAGTAGTCCAAAAACTATTTGAAACGCTTGTACCCCTCCGGAAAGCTGGTATAGACTGTATGCTGTTGGCGCTCGATGCCACGGCGGTAGATGCCAAGGGGGAACTCGATGGAGAAGTATACCACTCACATGGGTGACGGCTTCCGCACGGAGATGACCGAGGCGGAGTTGCGCAAGGAGATCGAAGAGGGCACCCAGGATGCGGCGCGCCGGGGCAAGATCCCGGCTCTCGAGGAAGAGCACCTGCGCTACATGCTGGACATCTTCAAGTGCCCGGACCGCGCCGTAGGGGTGCAGCGCGGCAACGAAGTCGTCCTGACCTATGACAGCGCTACGACCAAGTTCAAGCGCGTCAACGTCTCGGTCAGCAAGATCCAGTCCCTCCAGATCTACGAGCGCATGCTCGGGGCCGATGTCCTCGAGCTCGCCCACATCGACTACAGCTTCAAGCCCGTCAAGCCGATCGTGGTCTTCGAGCAGCCGATCCTGGAGCAGGCCCTTCTCCTGACCATCCCGCCGCTGTTCTACGGGGCCATGCCCAACCTGGGGCTGTACAGTCAGCCCGATGGTCCCTGTCCCAACCCCGGCGACCTGCTGCCCAAGGGGCACATCGCCGAGGCCAGGGCGTCCTACGAGGAACAGATCGAGCACGCCGTCAAGGACATGGTCTACGTGGGCAGCCACATGTACGAGGCCGGCGCGGACGGGATCAACTTCGACACTACGGCGGCCGCGGGGGACGCGGAGTTCTATGCCACCCTCAAGGCGGCCTCGGAGCTCAAGAAGAAATACCCCAACATCTGCATGCAGATGGGCATGGCTTCGGAGTTCGTGCTCGGCATGCACGGGGAGATCGCCTGGGACGGGGTGCGCCTGGCCGGGCTGTATCCCCACAAGCAGCTGGAGCTGGCCCAGAAGGTCGGAATCCGCATCTACGGACCGGCCATCAACATCGTCCCCAACCGCTCCCTGCCATGGAACATCGCCCGTTCGGTCACCTTCTGCAAGGCCTGCACGGACATCGCCACGATCCCGGTGCATGGCTGCGTGGGGATGGGAGTGTGCGGCATTCCGCTGGCAGCCTCGGTGCCGGTGGACGCCTTGACCCGGTCCACCAAGGCGCACGTGGATATCGCCCGCCTGGACGGGTTGTAGATAGGCGTAGGTGACCCCTTCGGCATGGCCGTGGCTCACGGCATCGCCGGGGGCATCGGCGGAATGCGGGCGGCCGGAGATCTGGTCGCACGCATGCAGGTGTCCCGCGGCATGCGGTTGAAGGATGCCAAAGAGTACGTGGCCGGCAAGCTGGGCATTTCGGTCCTGGACATTGCGGACCCGGTGGTGATGGGGGAGGTGCGGGAAGACCGCGACTTCGGCCTGGTCAACGCCATACCGGGGGCTGCGAAGGGCATGGACGCCAAGTTCCGCATTGCGGAAGCCCTCGGGATCGAGATCAACAGCGTCGAACGATTCAAGAAGAGGGTGGGAATCCGGTAGGCTTCAGCGCACCGCGCTGGACAAAAACACGGGGGGCGGATCGCAAGCGAGATCGCGCGGACTCTAAATCCGCGCAGCCGGGTGCAACTCCCGGGCTCCTCGCCTCCTATCTCTCACAACGCCATTACGGAGGAACGAGCATGATCGCCAACAACATCTTGACCGAAGCGCACGACGCCCTATTCGCCTTCGACGCAGGCAGGGCCCTCGCGACGGTCCAGGAGGTCGTGAGCAAGGGGGAAGATCCCCTGGAGCTCCTCGACAACGCCTTCATCCCCGCCATCAACGAGATCGGCGAGCTGTTCGGTACGGGGGAGATGTTCCTCCCCGAGCTGATCCAGGCTGCGGAGGTCATGAAGCAGGTCACCGCGGCCGTGACCGCCGCGCTGCCCAAGGATCAGGCTGCCGGGCAGGCCAAGGGCGCGGCCGTGCTGGGCACGGTCGAAGGGGACATCCACGACATCGGCAAGACTCTGGTCGTGACCATGCTGGGCATCCACGGCGTCACCGTTCATGATCTCGGCCGGGACATCCCCATCGATACCTTCATCGAGAAGGCCAAGGAGACCGGTGCTAAGGTCATCGGCACCAGCGCCCTGCTCACCACGACCATGACCAAGCAGAAGGAGCTGGAAGAAGCCCTCAAGGAAGCCGGCCTCAAGGGCAAGATCCGCACCATCGTGGGGGGCGCGCCGGTGACCCGGCGCTGGGCCGAGCGCATCGGGGCGGACGCCTACGGCGAGAACGCCCACGAGGCCTCGGTGCAGGTGGAAGAACTGCTCAAGCGCTAGAGGCGCAGCGCCTCGAGGCGCCGCGCCTCCCCATGACCGCCCGCCACACGAACGACCCGCACACACTTCCGACCCCAGGTCCGGCCCCGGGATGGACTCCCGTCCAGCGGCAGCGCCTGCGCCAGCTGAACGTCCCTGAGCAGGAGGAAGAGCTCGTCTTCGCGAACCCGGAGGAGCGCGACCAAGCGTTCCGGGAGATCGAGAAGCGCCTCAGCCAGGAGCAGCGCCGGCAGCTCAAGGCCCTGCAGGGGTCCGTTGGGGAGGCGGCTCCGTCGCCTCGAATCCTCCGACTGGAGGCCACCCTGGCGACGGGGTTGCGCGGCGCCGGCTTTACCCAGGTCAGGACCCCCACCCTGCTGTCGCGGCGCCTGCTCGCCCGCATGGGCATCCGCGAGGGCCACCCCATGTACGACCGGATGTTCTGGGTCGACGACAGGCACTGCCTGCGGCCCATGCTCGCTCCCCACCTGTATTCACTGCTGGTCGACCTGGCCCGCGTGTGGGACCGGCCGATCCGCCTGTTCGAGGTCGGCAGCTGCTTTCGCCGGGAGACCCGCGGCTCCCAGCACGCCGCGGAGTTCACCATGCTCAACCTGGTGGAGATGGGTCTGCCCGGCCCGAGCTGTCGGGAGCGCCTGGAGACCCTCGCCCGGCTCGTGCTGCAGGAGGCGGGCATCCCCGAGTACCGTATCGAGGAGAAGCGCTCGGCGGTGTACGGCACGACCATCGATCTGGTCGCGGGGGACCTGGAGCTGGGCTCCGCCGCCATCGGACCGCACTCCCTGGACCGCCCCTGGCGGATCACCGAGGCGTGGGTCGGCATCGGCTTCGGACTGGAGCGCCTGCTCATGGCGCGGGAGAACAGCGGCAGCCTGGGCCGGTGGTCGCGGAGCCTGGAGTACCTGGATGGCATCACCCTTCGCCTCTAGACGCCTCACGGAGGCCGGCGTCGAGGAGTTCCTGGCCCGTTGCCTGGCCGGCGAGGGCGGCCCCACCGCGGCGGAGGCGGCCTCGCTCCTGGAGCCCGGCGCCCTGACACCGCCCCTGCGCGAGGGGATCTATGCCGCCGCCCGGGAAATGCGCCGGCGCTACTTCGGCGAAGCGGTGTACCTCTACGGGTTCCTGTACCTGAGCACCTGGTGCCGGAACGACTGCCGCTTCTGCTACTACCGCCGCTCCAATCCCCACTGCGAACGCTACCGCAAGAGTCCCGAGGCCGTGCACCGGGCGGCGCAGCGCCTGGCGGAGCAGGGCGTGCACCTCCTGGACCTGACCATGGGGGAGGACCCGCAGCTGCACGCCCCCGGAGGGAGCGAAGCCCTGGTCCGGCTGGTCGATGAGCTCAAGACCCGCACGGGGCTTCCGCTCATGCTCTCTCCCGGACTCTTGGACCCTGTCACCCTCGCCGACCTGCACCGGGCCGGGGCGGATTGGTACGCCCTGTACCAGGAGACCCACAATCGACGGTTGTTCGCCCACCTGCGTCCCGGGCAGTCCTACGACGCGCGCTGGCAGGCCAAGCTGAAGGCCCGGGAGCTGGGCCTGCTGGTCGAGGAGGGGGTTCTCTGCGGCGTGGGCGAAACCCCCGAGGACCTGGCCCAGTCCCTGGAGGCCATGCGCGAGCTGGACGCCGACCAGGTCCGCGCCATGAGCTTCGTCAGGCAGCCGGGGATCCCGCTGCGCCCCGGCTCCACCCGCGCCGGGAAGGGGGCGGATGACCCCGGCGCGCGGGAATGCCTGCTCATCGCGCTCATGCGCCTGCTCCTGCCGGACCGCCTGATACCGGCCACCCTGGACGTGGAAGGCCTGGAAGGCCTGGAGAGGCGCGTGAGGGCGGGCGCCAACGTGGTCAGCTCGATCGTTCCCCCCGGGGAGGGGCTGGCCGGGGTCGCCCAGGCCAGCCTGGACATCGAAGAGGGGCGCCGCGGAGTGGATGCCGTCCGGGAGGTGCTGGAACGCTGCGGCTGCGCCGTGGCCCGCCCTGCGGAGTACGCGGCCTTCCTGCGGCGGCGGCTGGCCGCGCGGGCCGAGAGCCGCGGCGGCTCCGGCGGCCCAGGAGACACGCCGTGACCCTGGGCGTCGTGGGGGGCAGGCTGCAGGGGCTGGAGGCGGCCTACCTGGCCGGGAGGGCGGGATGGCGCACCCGGGTCGTGGACCGCTCTGACCCGGAGACCCTGCCGGCCGCCGGCCTGTGCGACGAGGCGTTGCGCGCCGACGCCACGGACCCGCGGCAGCTCGACCGGGCCCTGTCCGGGGTGGACCTGGTGCTCCCGGCCCTGGAGGACGAAGCGGCACTGGAGGGCCTGTGCCGGTGGGCCCGAGCCGGCGGCGTGCCCCTGGCCTTCGACCTTCCCGCCTGGCGCCTGACCGCCTCCAAGCGGGCCAGTCACGAGCTCTTCGACCGCCTGGGGGTGCCGACCCCGCGCCCGTGGCCCCACTGCGCGTTCCCGGTGCTCGGCAAGCCGGAGCGAGGCAGCGGCAGCGAAGGGGTGTGCGTGTTTCGGGACGGAGAAGAGCTCGAGGCGGCAAGGAAACGGGGTCTCGTGGGCCCAGGCACGCTCCTCCAGGAGTTCCTTCCGGGCCCGTCCTTCTCCCTGGAAATCCTGGGCGTTCCCGGAGCCTACAGGACCCTGCAGGTCACCGATTTGGCCATGGATCCGGCCTTCGACTGCAAGCGGGTGCAGGCCCCGACCGCCCTATCCCCTGGCCACGTGCGGGAGCTCGAACGCCTGAGCCTGGCCCTGGCAGGGGGGGTGGGGCTCCGCGGGCTCATGGACGTCGAGGCGGTTCTCCACGAAGACACGCTGAGGGTGCTGGAGATCGATGCCCGCCTTCCCAGCCAGACTCCCACGGCCGTGTACTGGTCCACCGGGATCAACATGCTCGAAGAGCTGGCGGCCCTGTTCCTGCCTGGCGTCGCCGGCCGCCCCGCTGCGGCCCCGCGCGCCGCTCCGGCCCCCCGTTCCGGCGCGCCGACCGCGCCGCGGGCGGTGATCTTCGAGCACCTCCGGGCCGAAGGGGGAGTTCTCGAGACCGGGGGTGAGCATCTTCTCGCCGGAGCTAGCGGCATCCGGCTGCAGCCGGGCCTGTTCGGGACCGAGGAGGCGTTGAGCAACTACGCCCCGGGGCGGGATGCGTGGGTGGCCACCCTGGTCCTTACCGCGCCGGACCGCGAGCAGGCCGAGGCGCGCCGGCAGGCAGTGGTCAGCGAAATCATGGCCCGGACCGGAGCCGCGCGCTTCCACGATCCGGAGCCGGAGGCATTCCGGTGAGCCGCCTGACCGCTGGGGACGTCCGCGGCATCGACCGGCGCTCCCTGGCCCACGCCGACCGCGCGCTGCTCGAGTCCACCGGGCTGACCCTGTTCGGTCTGGCCTGCCGGGCGGCCGGTCTCGAAGAGGCGGCCGGCCGCGAGCTGGCGGCCCGGGTTACAGCGGCGGTCGTGCCCATGAACTGCGGCGAAGGGCTCATCCCCGGGTTCGCCGCAGCGGTGGGGTCGATCCTGGCCCACCTGGGCTGCCGCTGCCGCGTGACCGCCGGGGGCGAAGTCACCGGGCTGGCCGAAGCCGTCGAGCAGGGCTGCGACCTGGTATTCAGCTCCGACGATTCCCGTTTCGTGGCCTTCGACCTGCGCCACCGCAGAATCGTCGACAACGCCTCCGCCACGGCCCACGGCTTCGCGGCCGGCCTCTCCCGACTGGCCGGCGGTCTGGAAGGAAAACAGGTGCTCGTCGTAGGGTGCGGCAGGGTCGGCTCCACGGCCGGCCGGCGCCTGCTCGAGGAAGGCGCGCGGGTCGCACTCCACGACATCGACGCCAGCCGTGCCCGGGCCCTGGCCCGGGAGCTCGGCGGCCGCCGAACAGGCAGCCTGGCGGTGGAACCGGAGCTGACCGCGGCCTTGCGCCGGCACAGCCTGCTGCTCCTGGCCGCCCCGGCGGGTGGGATCATTGGAAAAGAAGACCTGCTGCCGGGCTCACGGGTTGCGGCGCCGGGTGTCCCCCTGGGGCTGACGCCGGAAGCCGCCGCGGCCCTGGGCACGCGACTGCTCCACGACCCGCTGCAGACCGGCGTGGCCGTGATGCTCATGGAGGCGCTCGCTCCATGAAGGAGCCCGCGCCGTGAAGGAGCCCGCCCGCCGCTACTACCGCAAGCGGATCGACCTGTTCCGCCTGATCGAGAAGATCAAGCTCTGGCCCTCCCGCCGGGGCATTCTGCACGGCATCCGTTCAATCACGATCCACGGGGACATGGCCGAAATCCTCACCCACTGCGGCAAGAGCTTCACGGCGCGCAACTCCCGCAACAGCCGGGCCGCCCGCTGGCTGCGCAACAAGTGGCACCAGAAGGTGTGCCCGGCCTGCGGCATTCCGGAGTGGAAGCTGGCCAAGTACTCAGCCACCTACTTCAAGCGCCGCCACGGGTCGCTGCTGGACCGCCCGGAGCCCGATCGGCCGGATCGCCGCGATCCGCCGGACCGGCGAGACCCACCGGAGCAGCCGGACCAGCCCGCGGGGACCTAATCCCCAGCCTGGCCCAGCTCGCCCACCAGCAGTCGCTCCAGCTCGGAAGCGGTCGGCTCCCCGGCCTGCACGGGCGGACGGCCCGAGGGCTCGCTCCTGCCGGACAGGAGAAGCGAGCGGGCCAGGGGCACGAACAGCTCCTCGCCTTCCGGCGAAAGTCCCCAGCGCACCCTCCGCGGGCCATCCGGCCGATGCCCGTCCTTCCCGCC
>JAFGFV010000426.1 GCA_016930895.1 Spirochaetales bacterium
CCGGTCGACCACTCCCGACTCCCGGAGCAGATTGCCCAGCATCAGCATCCCGATCAGCGGCGTGGCCGCCGGGACCAGGAGGGCCGCCGCCAGGGTGGAGAGAATCGGGAACAGGATCTTGACCCGGCGGCTCACGGGCTTGACCTCCGACATGACCACGGCCCGTTCCTTCTTGGAGGTCAGCGCCCGGATCACTGGGGGCTGGATGATCGGCACCAGGGCCATGTAGGAGTAGGCGGCCACGGCGATCGGCCCCAGCAGGTGGTCAGCGAGCTTGGAGGTCAGATAGATGGCGGTCGGCCCGTCGGCCCCGCCGATGATCGCGATCGAGGCGGCCTCGGCGAACCCGAAGCCCATGGCCTTGGCCCCCAGGAGGGTGGCGAAGATGCCGAACTGGGCCGCCGCCCCCAGCAGGAAGGTCTGTGGCTTGGCCAGGAGCGGACCGAAGTCGGTCATGGCCCCAATTCCGAGGAAGATCAGGGGCGGGAAGATCCCGGCTCTGATCCCGAAGTAGAAGTACCAGATCAGGCCCCCCTCGTCCTGGATGCCCGAAAGGGGAAGATTGACCAGCAGGGCGCCGAAGCCGATGGGAATGAGGAGCAGGGGCTCGTACTGCCGCGCGATGCCAAGGTAGATCAGCAGGCCCCCGACACCCAGCATGATGATCTGCTGGATCGTGAGGGCCGCAAAGCCGGTGGAGGCGAAGAAGTCGGTGACGATGCCGAGTACGTTCACGCCGGCCCCTCTTACGTGATCACCATCAGGGGCTGCCGCGCCTCCACGTTGTCCCCCGGGCGCACCGAGATCTCTGCCACCACTCCCGAGGAGGCCGCCGGCACGTCGATGTCCATCTTCATGGCTTCCATGACCAGCACCACCTGTCCGGCCGCCACGGAATGGCCGACCCCCACCTTGAGCTCCTTGACGACCCCGGTCATCGGCGCCACCAGGGCCCCGCCACCACCCCCGGCGGAAGCCGTGGGAGGAGCCGTCTCGACGGGCTCGGGTGTGTAGGCAGGGGCCTGGGGGATTCTGCCCTGGACCCTTTCTTCGGGCTTCACCTTTTCCACCCGGTCAGGGAGGAGGGTTACCTTGAAGCTCTGCCCTTCTTCCTCCGTCACGGTCAACTGGTCACCCTGGCGCTCGACGTCGACCTCGTAGGTCTTGTTCTCGAATCGGAATCTAACACGCTTCTTCATGATGCTCTCCACTCCCGCCTCAGCGGACGCTCGCCCCGGGCCCGTGCGGCTTCGTGGAGCGTCCCGGCGCAAGCCAGGGGTCGTAGTGATTGAACTCGGGCAGCCAGGGCTGCGCCGAAGGCCCCCCGCTTTCGCCCCCGGCCAGATACGCGGCCACCGCCGCCGTCAGCCACGTCGGCGCCTGCCTTTCCATTTCCACATCAGTGCGACGGGTTCCAGCCCCCTGCGCCGCAGCCTTGGCCTCTCCAGCCCCACGGGGGGAGGCCTCCGCCTTCCCGGCTTTTCCCGCCGCCCCCGGCGCCGCCGCAGAGGCTGCCTTCCCGGCGGCCCGCTCCGCGAACACCGCCTTCAGGGCTACCATGAGCAGGCTCAGGCCGGTGAGAGCGAGAAAGACCACCAGCATGCCCAGCACCGTGGCCACCACCGTGTAGTTGTAGGACTCGATATTCATGCGCGCTTCTCCGCGGGCCCTACAGAGGGATGTTCCCGTGCTTCTTGGCGGGACGATCCTCGCGCTTGCGGATGTTCGCCTCCAGAGAGCGAATCAGCTCGATGCGAGCGTAGCGCGGCTCGATCACGTCGTCCACGAAGCCGTAGCCGGCGGCAATGAAGGGGTTCATCACCGTCTCCCGGAACTCGGCGATCTTCTGCTGCCGCATGGCGGCCTGGTCCTCCGCGGCCTGGATGTCCTTACGGAAGATGATGTTGGCCGCCCCTTCGGCCCCCATGACCGCGATCTCGGCCGTGGGCAGGGCCAGGGTGCGGTCATAGCCCAGGCTCTTGGAGCTCATGGCGATGAAGGCACCGCCGTAGGCCTTGCGGAGGATCAGGGATATCTTGGGCACCGTGGCCTCCGCGATGGCGTACAGCACCTTGGCCCCGTGGCGGATGATGCCACCGTGCTCCTGGGCCACCCCGGGCAGAAAGCCCGGCACGTCCACGAGGCTGACGATCGGGATATTGAAGCAGTCGCAGAAGCGGATGAACCGCGCGGCCTTGTCGGAGGAATTGATGTCCAGGGCTGCCGCGTAGAACTTGGGCTGGTTGGCGAACAGTCCGACGGTCCTGCCGGCCAGCCTGGCGAAACCGACCACCACGTTGGGGGCGTACCCCCCATGCACCTCCAGGAAGCTGTCCCGGTCGCAGACCGCCGTGATGAAGTCCCGGATGTCGTACGGGCGCTTGGGATCATCGGGAAGCAGCTCCTCCAGCTCCGGGGTCTCCCGATTGACAGGCTCCCCGGTGTCGGCCAGCGGGGGCATCTCGGTGTTGTTCAGGGGCAGGTAGCCCAGGAGCTTGCGCAGGAAGCCCAGGCACTCCGCCTCGTCGGGGAAACGGAAGTGGGCGACGCCGCTGCGGCTGCAGTGGGCCTCGGCCCCCCCGAGCGCCTCGTGGCTGATCTCTTCGCCGGTCACGGCCTTGATGACCTCGGGGCCGGTGATGTACATGTTGCTGATGCCGTCGACCATGAGGACGAAGTCCGTGATCGCCGGGGAGTACACGGCGCCCCCGGCGCAGGGTCCGAGGATCACGGAGAACTGGGGGATCACCCCCGAGGACACGGTGTTGGCCCGGAAGATCTTGGCATAGCCGTCGAGGGACAGGGTGCCTTCCTGAATCCGTGCCCCGCCGGAATCGTTGATCTGAATGAACGGGCAGCCGCTGCGCAGCGCGAGCATCTGCGCCTCGGCGATGCGGGCGGCATGCATCTCCCCCAGGGAGCCTCCGAGCACGGTGAAATCCTGGGAGAACAGAAACACTTGGCGGCCTCCGACCTTGCCCGTGCCGCTGACCACGCCGTCGCCCGGGTACTTGCTCTCGCCAACCCCGAAGTCGGTGGCCCGGACGGTCACGTACGGCTGCTGCTCGACGAAGGAGCCGGGATCCACCAGCAGGTCGATGCGCTCCCGGGCGGTCAGCTTGCCCTTCTTGTGCTGCGCCTCGATCCTCTCGGGTCCCCCTCCGGCGAGCATCCTCTCCCGAGTCTGCCTGTATCTGTCGATCGCGTCCTGGTTTGCCACCTCAACTCCCCCCTCGCGCAGCATGCAACGGGCCACCCCGGCCCGCTCGATCCTCGTAGTCGCTCCGTGATTATACCGGCCGTACTCCGGGATGTCAAATGGATTTTGAAATTCTGATTGAAAAAACCGCCTGCTCCGACGCTTGTCCTGGTCTCGCGCGACCTCAGCGATCCTCGCGCGACCTCAGCGATCCTCGCGCGAGCGACGGGAGGGCACGTGGGGGTTCTTTTCCAGCAGATTGGCCTTGATGGCCGCCACCCACTGGGCGGCATACGGAATCCGGAAGGCTGCCTTGTCCTCGATTCCCTCTTCGGTGAGGAACTGGATCAGGACCACGGTCTGGTGGAGGTCCTTGCGCTTGTGAGTGTGGGTGACCCCGATGTAGGTGATCGCCGGCCCGGGGATAAACAGATCCCGGCTGGCGAAGCGCGCTCGGTAGTACAGGCCGTGGCGCAGGAGCACGAGCACCCCGGCGCTCCGCAACGGACCTCCGGGTTCCGACTCCAGGCCGAAGAAGTTGACCCCGAAGCTCGTGATTACGATGTCCTCTTTCTTGAACTTCTGCAGGATCCGCTTGGTCTCCCGCTGCCGCATGTACGCCAGGTAGAAGATGATCCCGAGAAACAGGAGAGCGAAGATCAGCCAGTTGGGGTTGGTCAGGCCTTCGAGAGCATTCATTTCAATTTCGAAAGGTAGCGCATTACTCGCCCCTTTGCAAGGCTGTACAGGAGACCGCCCTTGCGCACCTTGAGCTCTCCGAGGAAGGACTCGGCGATCTGCGCGTCGGCGTGTCCCTTGCCGCGCAGCTCCCTCATGTAGTCGGCGTTCGCATCCAACAGGCGCGCCAGTGTCTGCTCCCGCCCCATGGTCAGCAGGACCACCAGGACCGCCACCGCAGCGGACAGCCCCAGGGTCAGGGCGATGTCGTAGCCCGGGTCCCGGACCACCAGGCGGAACAGCGAGCGGGGGTTCCCGGCATTGAAGATCCCGTAGAAGGTGAGCGCCATGAACACGGCGAGGAGAATCCAGAGAACCCTGCGGACCGAGTCTTTCATCGCCGCCTCCCGAGCCAAAAAAAGTATGGGGCAGCCGCTCTGCCCCATACTTCACAGTCAAACAGGCACGTGACGGCCTATTCCATCACGATTTTGCGCTCTTCGCCAACAGCCATCTTCTTCCACTCCGCCTCGGCTTTGGCCCAGGCTTCGTCGGTGGCTTCGGTCTCCCAGACCGTCAGACCGCGTTCCTCGCGGGTGGCCCCGGGCAAGACGTTGTCGAGGAAGATCGCCAGGATTCCGGTCACCGCCATCCCGGTGGTCAGGATCGTCTGCAGGACGTTGCCGACGACCTCGGCGAACCCTCCCGCAGCGGCCCAGTTGATCGGGCTGGCGCCGAAGTGGGCCGGGAAGGAGAGGCCCGCAAAGAAGGAGATGCCGACGATGAACAGGTTGCGGGCGTTGTTCAGGTTCACGAACTGGAGGTTCGACAACCCGACCGCGGCGATCAACCCGAACAGCCCCACGAACATGGACCCGACCACCGGCTGCGGCATGGTGGCCAGGGTGGCCCCGAACTTGCCGAAGAAGGGCAGGATAAGCATGACCACCGCCCCGGCGCGGATCACCCGCCGGCTGGCCACGCGGGTCAGGCCGATGGAGCCGATGTTCTCGGAGTAGGAGGTAGTGCCGTTGCAGGTCTGGAACAGGCTGGCGATCAGGCAGCCCAGCCCCTCGGCGCCCAGACCCCGGGAGATCATCTTCTCGGTGGGCACCGGCGCCTCGGAAATGCGGGCGCAGGAGTAGTAATCGCCGATCGACTCGATCATGGAAGCGATGTACCCGGCAATCATGCCGATGGAACCCGCCAGGGTGATCGAGGTCAGGCTCGGAAAGCCCCACTTGAAGGGCAGGGCCGGGCGCAG
>JAFGFV010000427.1 GCA_016930895.1 Spirochaetales bacterium
AGGTACAGGTAGCCCCTCACGCGGCCCTGGTGCAGCAGGGGGAGGCAGAGGATCGATTTGACCCGGTGCCGTCTGATGTACGGATCGACGCTGAACCGGGGGTCAGCCACGGCGTCGCTGATCAACAGCGGCCGCTCGCTTCGCAGGCAGAGGTTGACCACGCTCGCCGGCAGGGGGGCGCCGTCCCGCTCGGCGCTGCCCTGATCGTACGGCAGGTTCAGCAGGACGGCGTAGCAGCCTGCCTGGAAATCTCCCGTGGCCTTGATCACCCAGCGCCGATCCTGCCTCAGCAGCAGAACCGCTGATTCCGCGCCGGCATGCTCCATTACGATGCCCATCATGCGTTTGAGGAGTGTTTCCAGATCGGTTTCGGAAGACAGGGCCCGCAAGGCTTTGAACGCGCTCTCGAGATCGGGTTTTCCCGAGGTCAGGCTTGACCTTTCTGCGCGTTCCCGGCCCACCGCCTGGGGGTTCGAGTCCCCGAGCAAGTCCGGAAACTCCTGGTCGAGGGCTCGGGTCTTTAGCACGACACCCCAGCTCCCGTAGAGGCTGTAGGACCTGATTAGGTAGTGCCCCGCGAGCTCTCGGAGCCCCTGGGCCAGGCAGAACCGGCCTGCGAGCTCGCAGGCCAGCGCTTCGGAACCGGGGAAGCGGTGGGTCCTCGCCGCGGTAATGGCCCTCTCATAGAATCGCAGGGCCCGCTCGAAATCCCCGAGAACCCGGGCGGTTTCCGCTTCGACCAGGTAGCAGCCGTGCGGGAAGTTGACCGTATCCTGATCGGCGAGGGCCTGCAAGGTTCGGCGGATCGGGTCGAGGGACTGGAGGTACTCGACCTGCTTTTCTTGCCCCGCAGCGGGATAGAGCTGGAGCATGGCCAGGGCACGGTAGAAGGCATGCACTGCCGCAATCGGGAAGCCGAAGAGCTGCTGCCCCTGCTCGGCGGCCAGACCGCTGTAGCGCAGGCACTGCTCGTAGTCACCTGCAAAAAAGCGATGGATGGCGATGGGCAGGTAAGAGTAGTACCGGGTCAGGCGCAGCTCGCCTTCCAGCTCCGGGAGGGCACTGTTCTCGTCGAAGTACTCCCCGATCAGACGAACCGGATCTCCGGAGAGTCCGCCAAGGGTCAGCTGCAGCTGGGCCCAGACCTTCGCGATCTTCAGCTGAAATCCCGGCTTGAGCTCGGCGATCGACCTGATGTTGTCCGCGAGCTGGAGCCGGGCGGAGTGCAGCGGTTCTCCCACACAGTGAAGCAGCATAGTCAGCCTCATCAGCTGGTTGCACGCGATGTCGATCTCTCCTGATTGCAGGCTCGATTGAACCAGCCGGCGCATGTCGTCCATCACCTCTCGAACATGCCTGGCCTTCCAGCTCCCGACGAAGGCGTACGCGATCTCTCGGGCCTGGTTGCGCAGCGCTCTGCCGCCACCGGCTTCCAGCATGTGCAGGGCGAGCTCGCCGAATTGGTAGGCTCTGGGGATTGTCTGAGGATCCCGGCAGAGGAAGACCCCATAGAGTGCATACGCGAACGAGGAGTGAGCACAGTTGCCGTGCTCAAGAGACTGATCGATGAGCGAGAAGACCACCGATGGACACAGCTCAGGTGCAGCGATCATGGCGGCAGGGAACATCAGGGTGAGGATTCGCACGGCCGCCAGGCCTTCCGGGTCGGTCATCTGCGGTAGCTCGCGGCAGCTCTGGACATCGACGGCAGGCGGGGGAGAACGCAGCATCTCCACTCCCAGCGCGGCCAGCACCTCGGAGCCTGTCTCGATAGCCTCGCGCATGCGGCCGCAGGCGCAGTAGCACCTCATGGTAACCTCGTGGGCCCGGACCCGATCCAGAACCGAGCGCGCGTTCTGGAACACGGATTGCGCTCGCTCCAGAGCCTTTTCGAAATCGCCGTTGCAGTACGCGGCTTCGAGCACCATGGTGTGGAGCTCCAGAGTCAGGGGATAGTTGGTCCGCCAGCTGTCGGGAGCGAGCAGGTCGATGCCCCGCTCGAGGTACTCAAGCATGGCGGCACAAGCCGCAGAGTCGCGGGACCTGCGAGCGGACCGCAGGTTGAGGTGGGCGAGCTCGTAGCGTTCCCCTTGATCGACCACGAGCGGCGAGCCGGTATTCAGGTGGTCGACGATCTCGAAGATACGCTCGTCGAGCTGCTCCTCCGGGGTGATCTTCAGGAGTCGCCGGCCGATCTCGAAGTGACATCTGCGCCTGTCCGAGTCCTCGGCCATCCCATAGACGGCCTGCTGGATCCTGTCGTGGACGAAGCGGTAGCACCCCTCGTCCGGGTGCACGAGCCGTGCGACCCGAGGTTTGCCTAGGGCGGCAACGACCTCTGCGACGGACTCGCTCCTCACGCTCGCCAGGATTGCGGGATTGAAGCGGGACCCGGCGCATGCGGCCAGCCTGAGCAGGTTCTGTGTCCTGCTGTCCAAGCTGCCGATGGTCGATGCCAGGTGGTCGACGACGTTCTCAGAGACCTCCAGGGCCTTCAGCGACTCGATGTCCCACTCCCATTCTTGTGTTTCGAGGTTGAACCGGATCTGGTCCGTACCGACAAGGGCCTCCAGGAGTTGTCGGACAAAGAAGGGATTGCCCAGGGTCTTTTCGAACAGCAGCGAGGAAAGCACGTCGATTCCTGCAGCAGGCCCGAGCGTCGCCTGCAGCAGCGCAGAGAGCTCAGGCAACTCGAGATTATCCAGGGCGATCCTCTCGACCCTGATCCCCGCGGTCTCCATCTGCTTGAGCGCGGCGCTTAGACGATGGTCATTCCCGACTTCGTTGTCCCGGCATGCACCGATTACGCTGAGTCCTTCCAGCGTTTTGTCGCTGATTACGGCCGTGAGCAACTCCAGGGAGGCGTGGTCGATCCACTGCAGGTCGTCGAGAAAGACGACCACCGGACGCTGGAGCCCGGTCAGGGCCTCGACGAGCCTCCGCAAGAGGTAGTGCAGCCGATCCCGAGCCTCGTGCCCGCCCAGGAAGGCGATCTCCTTCGGCACGTCCACGACCCGGTTGAGGTCCGGTACCACAGCGGCCAGGGCCTTGGCCTCGTCTCCCAGAGCCGTGGAAATCGCCCCTCGCCATCTATCCAGATCCCGGTCGGTCATGCTGAGAACGGACGTCACCAGGTCGCGGAAGGCGGTGGAGATGACGGTATAAGGTACGTTCGAGCGATACTGCTCGGCCTTGCCCTGGATGAAGATACCGCCGGCTTGGTGGATCGGCCCCCGCATCTCCCGCACCAGGGCGGTCTTGCCGATCCCCGCATAGCCGGAGACCAGAACGAAACGCGGGCCATCGCAAGAGTCTTCCAGGACCAGCCTTCGCAGCTGCTCGCGCTGTTCGCCGCGTCCGTAGAGCGTACCGGTTTTCCGCAGTCGGCTGGACCTGTCTGCCGCGCCTATCGGAAAGGGGAGAATCCTCCCAGCCTGGTCGTATTGATCGACGCACTCCTGGAGATCATTCAGCAGCCCGAACGCGGACTGGTAACGTTCGTCGCGGTCCTTGGCCAGGAGCTTGAGAACGATGCGGTCCAGCATCCTCGGAACGGCCGGGGCGATGCAACTGGGGGGAGTGGGCTGTCGGGCAGCGTGCTCGTGGAAAAGCGCCTGGGGATCCTCTGACCGGAAGGGCAGCTCGTCGGTCAGGATCTGGTACAGGATGACTCCGAGAGAGTAGGTGTCGCCTGTGAAGTCGAACTCCCAGCGCTGGCTCTGCGCGCGTTCGGGGGGCAGATAGGGCAGGCTGTCTCTCTTGGGCTGCACGAGCCGCGCCGCGGGGCCCCCACCGTCCCGCCACGCTGCGCTGCCCAGGTCGATGATGACGATGGATCGATCCTGCCCCCGTACCAGCACGTTCGTGTCGGTGAGATCGTTGTGCACGACGTTCGCGGCATGGATTCCCGCCACGGCCCTGGCCAGATCTCTGGCGAGCCGCAGCCTCTCCGCGAGCCCCGGGCGGACGGTCCGCAGGTGTTCGCGAATCGTGAGTCCCTCGACGGGTTCCAGGATGAGGGCGGGGAAACCGTTTCTGATCTCCTTCCCCAGGACCTGCCGGACACTCCCGCAGGACAGCCTGCGGGACAGCTCGTATTCGGCTGCTACGGCTTCGACCTCGTGGGAAGGCGGCGGGGCGTGGGCGATTTCCTTGACCAAGACCGGCTGTGCGTAGTCGCGCAGCAGCTGCGCAGAGATGACGGTCGCTCCTCGATAAAGGACGCGACCGTGCATATCGTTGGGATCCTGCGCAGGGCTGCCCACAATCGGCCCTCCGGCTGCTTCTTCCAGCTCTCGACGGCTGTCCGTCCCGACGCGGATTTCCTGTTTCATTATAACCGAAATCCCGCTCGGCGCACGTATGCGTGCCGTCGCGATAGGCCCCCGTGTGTGCGCTATTTGCTTCTGGGGCAAGGCATCACCGCCAGGGGCTCGGTTTGTAGTACACATACGACATGAGAATCAACGAACTGACCACAGAAAATTCGGGCGAAAAGGGATAGCGGCCCAGCCTCTCTGGCCTAGACTGAAGACAAGCGATCTGGAGGTGGGGAGGGGATACCGGCAGTCCATGGGGAGAAGTGGGGGGTCATGGGCCGGGAGCAGACGAGACGAATCGGGATTCGGGGCTGTGCCTCGCCGACCTCTGCGCGCCCCCGAGCCGCCCGACCGCCCGCTGCATGGCGTTCTTGCTGCAGTTCCTGCGATTTGCCGCACAAACAGACTCAAGACAAACGCGAGGCACGCGAAGAGGCGGAGGAGAAACCCCGCCTTCCGTTGAAGGAGCTGGTCGACGGACTGCACGGCTAGTCACCGAGCCGCGGTGAGGAGAAAGTGAGGAGGAACAGCATGAAACACAGGCTCTTGTGTGCGTGTGCAGGGCTGTTGGCCGCAGGGCTGCTGCTTGCCGGGTGCTTCAACCCGCTGGGAGGCCAGGGGGAGGCCGACTCGGGGGAGCAGGGAACCGTGGTGCTGGTCTTCCAGGACATGCGGGCCAAGACCCTCGTGCCGGCGATCAGCCTGCAGATCACCCGGTTCCAGGTGAGCTTCACGCGTACCGGCTTCCAGCCGGTGGTTCTTGACGACATTCCAGGGGACACGGTGGAGACCGATGCGGTGAGTCTGCTCGCCGGACCCTGGGAGCTCACCGTCCTGGCCTTCAACGAGGCAGGGGACCTCATCGGTATAGGCAGCGATGCGCTGCAGGTCAGGGCGAGGCAGACCGCGACGGTGAGCCTGCCCATCCTCTCCCTCAGCGGGGAGGGAACCCTGCAGCTGAGCGCGGACCTCAGCGAGCTGCAGCTGCTGG